>NZ_JBFUJE010000092.1:0-11761 GCF_056401535.1 Luteibacter sp. P4_E6
TGGGATCCGGGGGTGGGCAAAGGGGGGCAATGATAGCGGGCAAGCGGGCGGCGCGCTCTTGAGGCAGTCGGCCGTCGCCCCGATTTAGGCTTCAGGACAGTTACCGTCGTATCCCGGCGGGCGCATAATCGACGACTTTGCGGCCGCGGTGCGGCCTTCACAGGACAGCAATGAGCGGTTTCAGCCTCAGCAGCGAGCCTTTCACCCTYGAGCGCGACTGCCAGGCGGTCATGGTGCCGCAGGGCGAGACAGTGACGCTTCCGGCCGGCCAGATCGGCTACATCACCCAGGCCCTGGGTGGCAGCTTCACCGTGTATGTGGAAGGCAACCTGTTCCGCATTGCCGGCGCCGACGCCGACGCGCTGGGCAAGGAGCCGCCTCGCCCGATCGAACTGGAAGACGGTGCGTCGGACGACGAGGTCGAGAAGCTCGTCTGGCAGCAACTGCGTACCTGTTTCGATCCGGAGATTCCGATCAACGTGGTCGAGTTGGGCCTGGTCTACGACGTGAGTCTCGAAGCCACCGACGAAGGTGCGCGCAAGGCTTACGTGAAGATGACCCTGACCGCGCCGGGTTGCGGCATGGGCGACATCCTCATCGACGATGTCCGCACCAAGCTGGAACTCATCCCCACGGTGGTCGAAGCCGATGTCGATCTCGTTTTCGATCCGCCCTGGAATCATTCGATGATGTCGGACGCGGCCAAGCTCGAGACAGGCATGCTCTGAGCGTCAGGGTGCCAGCGAGACGGCGATGTCGGCTTCCAGCGACGCGCCGTAGAGCGCGACGGTCCTGATGTTCACCGGTGACCAGTAGCAGGCTGGCACGCGGTCGCCGGCCACCTGCACTTGCAAGCCGACGTGCGCGTCGAGTTCCAGGCTGCGAATGGTCGCGACGATGTCGTCGCGATGCGGTGCCAGCACGGCCAGCAACTGGCTGAGGGCATCGTCCAGTGAGTAGGTGCGCTGCTCGGGCAACTCCACGCACCAGCCATGGCTGCGCCGTTGCAAGGTGTCTCCCTCCGTTTCGCCGCGCTGCCAGCTTCTGGCGCCTTTCACGCCGAGCTCGTCGAGCAGGTGGTCGAGCGTGTGCCGTTCCGAGGTGAGCCGGAACGAGGCCCGGACCGAGGGCGTCATGTGGCGGAGGTCGAGGTCGATATCGGTGGGCTGCGTCATGGGGATCATCTTCGCAAGTTCATGTGCCCTAGGGAAATCCCTAGGTAGTCGACCGCGAGAACTTGCGCTAGGTTGACAAGGACTTTCGGCAGGGGGCCGGAGGTCGCAACGGGCATCGCGCTTCGGCGCGTCAATCATATCGTTCGGAATGTGGTCCACACGACCGCAAGGGATTCGTGTGGCCTGTTCCTGGAGGAGGAACGTAATGGCAAGTCATGTTCGCTTGAAACTCCTGGTCGCATCACTGGGTGTCGCCACCTGCGCTGTCGCCTCGGCGGCTACCGAGCAGGCCCTGCGTGCACAGAGCCTGGGAGCCGTCCCCGCCAGCCAGCTGGCCGCGAAACTCGGCCTGTCGGCCGACAACGCTTTCGTCGCGAAAACCGCACTGCCGACCGTCAGGGGTACGCAAACGGTTCGTATGCAGCAGACCTTCAAGGGCGTGCCGGTGTTCGGTCGTAGCATCGCCGTGGAGCAGGACGCCCAGGGCAATTCGCTGGTCGCCAATGGCGTGGTCACATCCGATCTGCAGGTGGACCTCGCATCGGTCACGCCTAAGATCGATGAAGCTCGCGCCATCGCGCTTCTCGGTAAGCAGGCGAAGACACTCGCCGGTGCCGTGGCCAAACCCGAAAACGCCAAAGCGGACCTGTACGTGTATCCGGGCGACGGTGTTCCCRCACGCCTGGTGTACCTGACCTCGTTCTTCTCCGGTGGCGATCATCCGACGCGCCCCACGGCGCTCATCGACGCCAACACCGGCGAGATCATCCAGCAGTGGGAAGGTCTGACCTACGCCGAAGTCAACGCCACCGGTCCGGGCGGCAATCAGAAAACCGGGCAATACACCTGGGGTGCCGGCGGCAAACCCGCCTTGATCGTGACGCAGTCGGGTAACACCTGTACGGCGCAGAACACGAACGTGAAGACGTACAACCTCAACCACGCCACGTCCGGCGCGGGAACGTTGTGGAGCTTCACCTGCTTCAATTCCACCGGCGATGCGATCAACGGTGCGTACGGCCCCATCAACGACGCCCATCACTTCGGTGGCGTGGTGCATGACATGTACACCGCGTACACCGGTGCGGCGCCGCTGAACCAGGTGCTGATCATGAAGGTGCATTACGGTTCCAGTTACGAAAACGCGTTCTGGGACGGCAGCTCGATGAACTTCGGCGACGGCGCCAGTACGTTCTATCCGCTGGTGGCTCTGGACGTGACCTCGCACGAAATCAGCCACGGCTACACCGAGCAGCACTCGAACCTGACCTACAGCGGCCAGTCGGGCGGCATGAACGAGGCCTATTCGGACATCGCCGGTGAGGCGGCCGAGTTCTACGACCGCGGTACCAACGACTTCCTTGTCGGTGCGGATATCGTCAAGGCCAGTGCCGGCATCGGCACCGCGCTTCGCTACATGTGCGATCCGCCGCAGGATGGTGGCTCGATCGGCAATGCCGCCGACTACACCAGCGGTCTGGACGTGCATTACTCCTCCGGTGTCTACAACAAGGCGTTCTGTCTGCTGGCGAAAAAGACAGGCTGGGACACGGTGAAGGCTTTCAAGGCATTCGCACGCGCCAATGCCCTGTATTGGACGGCGAGCTCCACGTTCAACAGCGGTGCGTGCGGCGTCGCCAGCGCAGCGACCGACCTTGGTCTCTCCGCGACGGATGTGGCCTCGGCGTTCACGGGCGTGGGCGTGACCTGCTCGACCGGTGGCGGCGGTGGTGGCACGGCACTGCAGAATGGCGTGGCCAAGACCGGTCTCGCCGGTAGTGCCAGCCAGGAGCTGAGCTACACGGTGGTCGTCGCCGCTGGCGCGCACAATCTCGTCATCACGACGAGTGGTGGCACGGGTGACGCGGATCTCTACGTGAAGTTCGGTTCCGCACCGACCACCTCGAGCTACAACTGCCGTCCGTACCTGACGGGTAACGCCGAGTCGTGCACGTTCACGACGACCCAGGCCGGTACGTACTACGTGAAAGTCCGCGGTTACACGGCTTTCTCGGGTGTTTCGCTGAAGGCAACCTGGACGCCGTAAGCGTTTGAGATAGTGCTGTACCCGAGGCCCGGCGGTGACGCCGGGCCTTTCTTTGTAAGCGTTGTCTCGAGGACGGTCTGCGTCATCCTCACGTTCGCTGTCGAGGTGCAGCGAATGGTCGAGCTAGTGCATGTCTTCTAGCGTGTTTCGACCGGCGCCGATGAGCGTCTTGTCGAAGGAACGCAGCATGTCGAAGTATTCCGGTTTGCCCCTTGTCGCTCTCGCTCTCGCGGTGAGCACGCGCGCCATGGCGTCGGACGCAGCGACGAATCGCTATATCGTCCACTTCGACGACCCGGTCACCGCGAAAGTCGCGGCGACGGAGATGACGCATGCCATGGCGCAGCGTGGCTCGCCTGCGTGGCATCTGCGTCACCTCGCGGCGGGCGGTGAGTTGCTCGAGCTCACCGCCGTCGAGGCAGAAGCCATGGCGGCATCGAAAGGTGTCGTGGCGATCGAGGAAGACCGCATGGTCACGCCGGCCGGAGGCATCATCGATTCCCTCTGGCGGCGCCAGTGGTATATGCACGACCCGAAAGTCGGCATCGACGCACCGGTGGCATGGGTCGACACGCGGGGGGAGGGCGCCGTTGTCGCGGTCCTCGATACCGGCGTCACGCCGCACCCCGAGTTCGATGGTCAGCTGCTTCCCGGTTATGACTTCGTCACCGATGCGCAGGCCGCACGTGATGGCAGCGGTCGCGATGACGACCCCACCGATGAGGGCGACTGGACGGAGCCGGGCGATTGCGGCGCTCGCCAGAGCACGCCCTCGTCGTGGCATGGCACGCACGTCACGGGCATCGTCGTGGCGCGCGCTGGCAACAGGCCAGGCATCGTCGGTGTCGCACCGGAGGCGAAGGTGGTCCCGGTGCGCGTCATGGCGCGGTGTGGCGGGCGGCTGTCGGACGTGGCCGATGCCATCGTATGGGCTTCCGGTGGTGAAGTGGCGGGGGTGCCCAGCCGTGCTCCGGTCGATGTCATCAACCTCAGTCTGCGCGTGCCCGGCGCCTGCAGCATGACCATGCAGCGCGCCATCTCGCAGGCGCGAGGTCGCGGCACGGCCGTGGTGGCGGCCGCCGGCAACGACTCGATCAAGGCCTCGACGGTGTCGCCTGCCAACTGCCCGGGAGTGGTTTCCGTCGCCGCGCTGGCACGCGACGGGAGCATGGCCTGGTATTCGAACCACGGTGATGGCGTGACCGTTTCCGCGCCGGGCGGTTCGCTCGGGGGAATGGGGGTGGACGACATTCTTTCATCGGTCGACGGCGGCGAGCGCGGCCGCCAGCGTCCCGTCTTCAAATACTACGCAGGCACATCGATGGCCGCGCCGCAGGTGGCGGGGCTGGTTGCGCTCATGCGATCGGCCGATCCGCTCATCGGCGTGGACGACATCACGACCCAGCTGGTGGACAACGCCCGGCCGCTTCCCGGCCCTTGCCCGAAAGGTTGCGGTGCCGGTCTGATCGATGCGGGCGCAACCGTGGATGCCGTGGTCGAGGATCGTATTCTTCCCCGGCCACGTTCCTGATCCGGTGAGTCAGATGGCTTCGAACCGATTTGCGTCGCGGTTCTTGCGCACCGTGGCCGGATCCCACACGCGGCCGTTCATCGCGATGTAGACGCCGTCGTCCAGTGTCTGCACCGCGCCCACGGCGCAACCAATGTTGAACACCGCATCGGAGCCCTGGAAA
This sequence comes from Luteibacter sp. P4_E6, assembly GCF_056401535.1. Taxonomy (NCBI): domain Bacteria; kingdom Pseudomonadati; phylum Pseudomonadota; class Gammaproteobacteria; order Lysobacterales; family Rhodanobacteraceae; genus Luteibacter; species Luteibacter sp. P4_E6. The sequence goes on from NZ_JBFUJE010000092.1 coordinate 4,917, forward strand.
CGCGCCGGGTTCAGCGCGCCGGTAAGGACGATGACCTTGCCGGGGATGCCAGCCAGCACGCGTGCGGTCTCGACCATGGTGTCGGTGCCGTGCGTCACCAGCACGTGGCGGTGCGGCTGCGCTTCGATCGTGCTGCGCATCAGCACACGGTCTTCATCCGTGACATGCAGGCTGTCCTTGCGCAGGATCGGAATCACGTCGAAGCGGAACGCGACGCCAAGCTGCTGGAGGATATCGGCGATCTGCGGGCTACCGATCTGGTAGTCCGATTTATCGTCGAAGTAGACCTTGTCGATCGTGCCGCCAGTGGTAACGATGGTGAGCTGCTGCATGTCTGACCTGGGAAGCCGGGTAAAGCGGGGCGCCCATTCTACCTCGTGACCGGGTTGRCCATTGCGTCGGCCGCGACCTTGCTTGCCCTGGCATGAGGCGGGGTGTCGGTCGCAAGGAGGATGTCTTCGTCGTTTTCCGGCAATGYCAGCCGGTCGAGGCCGCGCGCGAGGAATCGTCGGGAGGCAGCGGCGGGCCGCGCATCGCCCGCCGCGTTTGCCCATGTCGCCGAGCGCACCAGCAGCGCGGCTGCCATCGTCCGCGCCAGCGTGTAGGCGACCCCGCGGGCCGATGCTTCGAGGGAAGCGCGATCCGCGACGACGTCGCCGAGCAGGGCCTCGGTCGTGTCGAGCGTGGCCCCGATGACCGCGCGCTCCGGTGCGTCCGGGCCGATCAGGCCGTCGATCGCCAGGCGCAACGGGGCGATGCCGTTCGCGCCGATGGCACGCAGCATGTCGAGCGAGAGAACATTGGTCGTGCCCTCCCAGATGGCGTACACCTGGGCGTCGCGCAGGAGCTGTGGCAGCCCGGTGTCCTCGATGTAACCGGCGCCGCCGAAGCACTCGAGCGCTTCGGACACGATGCGTATCGACACCTTCGCCGTCCATAACTTGGCCAGCGGCGTGAGCAGGCGGAGCAGGGCGGCTTCGTGCGCCGCGCCTTCGCCGCGCTCGGTGCGACCAAGCAACTCGGCCACGAAGAAGGTGAGCGAGAACGCGGCCTCGAACTCGGCCTGCATGTCGGCAAGCGTGCGGGCGTGCAGCGGCTGATCGATCAGCCGCGCTCCGAACGCACTGCGCCGGGTGGCGTAATCGCGTGCGAGCGAAATCGCACGGGCCATGCTCGCGACTGCGCAAACGGCGTTCCAGGTTCGGGTCACGTTGAGCATCGGCGCAATCTGCCGCACACCGTGATCGAGCGGCCCGACCGGCGTCGCCGGCAAGCCGTCGAGATGGATCTCGGCGGTAGGCAGTTCATGCGTGCCCAGCTTCTTCTTGAGGCGGTCGATCGTGATGCCGCGCCAGGCGCCTTGCTCATCCTTGGTTTCGACGTAGAACAGGGCGAGGGCTGATGTTCCATGGCCAGCGCCTTCCGGCCGCGCAAGGGCAAGCGCGGCTTCGCCCACCACGGCGGAGCTGAACCACTTGCGGCCATGCAGCCGCCACTGTCCGTCGCTGTCCTGCCGGGCGATCGTCTCGGTGCGACCGACGTCCGAGCCGCCTGGCGTCTCGGTCATCCATTGCCCGGAAAGCCAGAACGTGGAGGCATCCCGGCTGAGAAAATGCGGTAGCGCGCGCTCGATGAGTGCATGGTTGCCCGAGGCGCGAATCGCGGTGGCGGCGCCGTCGGTCATGGCCAGGGGGCAGCAATAGAACTCGCTGGCGATGTGGTACAGGTAAACGCGTGCGAACTCTTCCACGCGTGCCCAGGCCGAGGCGTCGTGGCCGGACGCGAGCACGGCATGACGGGTGGTCACGCCGGGACCTTCTTCCCATGCGGGGGTGAGCGCGATGCGATCCACGCGTGCTCCCCAGGCATCCCATGAGGTGAGGACGGGTTCGGTGCGCGGCGTGCGGCCTCGTCGATCCCAGGCCATCACGGCATAGTCGCCGAGGGCATCGAGGTCGGCGCGCATGGCGTCGAGGCGTCCGGCCGGCAAGACGCGGCCGAGCCAGGCATTCAGTACACGGTCGGCGCGATACGGATGCGCCAGGCGAGGCGCGTCCTGCAGAAAACTCATCGTGGCATCCTCTCCGTCAATAAGCATGCCTAGCCTGCGCCGATGACTTTGGAGGGTCAACGACGCCTGCGGACGCCTGCGCCCAGCGTACCGATGAGCAGCAGCGTCAGTACGAGTTCGATCACGCCGAGCCAACGGTCGGGGCCGCCGCTCCAGGTTTCGGTGACACCGTGGCAGAAATAGAACAGCGCCAGTACACCGACCCAAAGCAGCGCGCGAGTGACCTTCGGCAGCGACAGCAACGGCAGCAGCAGAGGCGGCACGGTGAGTACGAAGGCGACCCACGTCGGAATCGACACCGGTGGATACAGCGAGTACCAGAGGATCTGGAGCGCGAGAAGTCCCGCCCATGCCCCGAGCCCGGTTTTCTGAGTGCCGCTGAGGGCCGCGCTCACGCGTGCGTCGCCAGTCGCCGCGCGACATCGGCCAGCCGGCGCCCCAGCGCGCGGGCGAGCTCCCGCTCGTGCTCGCTGATGACGTTATCCCCGCGACCGCCGGCCACATGGCTGGCGCCGTAGGGCGTGCCACCGGTGGTCGTGCTGGTCAGCGCGGGCTCGGTGTACGGGATGCCGACGATCAGCATGCCGTGGTGAAGCAGGGGCAGGGCCATCGACAGCAAGGTCGCTTCCTGGCCACCGTGCATCGTGCTGGTCGAGGTGAACAAGGCCGCGGGCTTGCCGGCCAGGGCGCCGGAAGCCCACTCCGCACCGGTGGTGTCGAGGAAGTACTTCAGCGGTGCGGCCATGTTGCCGAAGCGCGTGGGGCTACCCATGGCCATGCCCACGCACTCGACCAGATCGACGCGGGAGACGTAGGGGGCGCCCTCGTCCGGCTCGGGAGGCATGGCGATCTCGGTCACGGGTGCCACCGGGGGCGCCTGGCGAAGACGTCCCCGCATGCCGGGGACTTCCTCGATGCCGCGGGCGATGAGGCGTGCGAGCTGGGCCGTGTGGCCGCTACGGCTGTAGTAGAGTACGAGGACGTCGTGGGACATGGATGGGCGCCTGTGCGAAGGCACTAGTCTCGCAGAACTACCACACGTTCCCAACGTTTCGGGACAGGATTAAGGATAGACATGCCGCCGCTTCGCTTCGATCGCGACCGCGCCCTGAGCTTTACCCGTTTTACGTGGCTGCGCTTCGTCGACGACAAATGCTTCGAGACGGCCGGTGCGCTGTCCTACACGACGCTCGTCTCTCTCGTGCCGCTGACCGTCGCCGTGTTCGCGATTCTCTCGGCCTTCCCCGTGTTCGCCGAGTGGCGCGGTAGCCTGGCCAACTATGCCTTCCAGAACTTCGTGCCCGCCACGGGCATCAAGATCCAGGAATACATGCTTGCCTTTGCCGATAAGGCCAGCCAGCTGACAGGTATCTCCATCCTGGTCATGCTGTTCAGCGCGGTGTCGATGATGATCAGTATCGAAGACCGCATGAATCGCATCTGGCGTGTGCGCAAGCCACGCGGATGGACGTCGCGTCTTTTGCTCTACTGGGCGGCACTCACGCTGGGGCCGATCCTCGTCGTCGGCGGCCTCGTGCTCACCTCCTACATCACCGCGTTCCCGATGCTGCATGCGGCGGCCGACCAGATCGCCACGCAGAGCCGATTACTCAATTTCCTGCCGTTCGTGATCACCTTCGTCACCCTCGTACTGATGTACACCATGGTGCCCAATCGCCGGATCAACTGGAGGCACGCTGGCATCGGTGCCCTGCTTGGCGCGATCCTGTTCGAGGTCGCGCGCTGGGGCTTCACGCTGTTCATCCGTAACGCCCCGACCTACGAAGAAATCTATGGCGCGCTCGCGGCCATCCCTATCTTCCTGCTATGGATCTACCTGTCCTGGATCATCGTGATCCTCGGCGCGTCGATCGCCGCGTCGATTTCCGCGTTCGAATACACCATGCCGCAGGAAGCCCTGCCCGAAGGGGCGGAGTTCATCGGCTTGCTGGTGGTGCTGCAGCATTTCGTCGAGGCGCAACGCGCCGGCGACAGCGTGGATCCAGCCACGGTGCGCGTTCGTGCTCCCTACCTGCCGTCCAGTGCGATCACCTGCTACTTCGACGACCTGCAACGCTCGGACATGATCCAGCGCGGCGAGGCCGGTGGCTGGCTGCTCACCCGCAGCCTGGATTGCACCGAACTGCTCCGCGTCTATCGTTGCACCTCGTACCGCCTGCCACTGCATCCGCGCGACCAGGTGGAACGGCTCGGCATCTATCTCCCCACCGAGTTGCTCGTGCTGCTCGACCACCTTGCCGCCGCGCTGGACGCGACGCTGGGTGCGAGGCTCGATCAGCTCTTTCCCCCCGCTGTCGTTAGCGCTCCCGAGGATACCCCCGCATGATTCGCCGCTTTCTTGCCGTCGCCGTTGCCGCACTGGCTCTTGCCGGTCCCGCAGCCGCCGCCACGGCCACCGTACCCGACCTGAAAGTCACCACGTTGGACGGCAAGCCGTTCAGCCTTGCCTCACAGCACGGCAAGTGGGTCATCGTGAATTACTGGGCCACCTGGTGCGTGCCCTGCATCAAGGAAATGCCGGACATTTCCGCCTTCGTGAAGAACCACAAGAACGTGACCGCGATCGGCCTGGCCTTCGAAGATACCGACGCGAAGGACATCCGTGCCTTCGTGGCAAAGCATCCGGTCGTCTATCCGATCGCCCAGGTCGACGTGACGGATCCGCCGAAGGCCTTCGAAGAGCCGAAGGGCCTGCCGACAACGTACCTGATCGCGCCGGATGGCACGGTTGCCAAGCGTTTCGTGGGTCCCGTCACCGAGCAGAGCCTCGGCGAGGCCATCAGCAAGGGGAAATGAGATGAAAGCCGCTCGCTTCGTCGTGAGGGGAAAGGTGCAGGGTGTGTTCTTCCGTGCGTCGGCACGGGAGAAGGCAACGGCACTCAAGCTCACCGGCCATGCTCGCAACCTGCTGGACGGCAGTGTCGAGGTGGTCGTCTATGGCGAGGCGGCGGCGATCGACCGGCTCGAGGTGTGGCTGCACGACGGCCCCGAGTCGGCGGAGGTCAACGAACTCTACCGCGAGGACATCGGCGCACACGACGCGCCGACCGAGTTCGTCGCCCGATAGTCGGGAAAGTGCCCTGCTTTTGTAGGAGCCGATTCATCGGCGATCCCGTGGCAGCGGGCAAGGTCGCCGCAAGCACCCATCGCCGCTGAAGCGGCTCCCACAGGTCAGTCGGTGGGGCCCGTCGCATTCGCAGGGCGGGCCAGGAACGTCACCGGCAGCTTCTCCCCATCGGACAGCGCGAACGTCACGACAATTTTGTCGCCGGGTTTCACCGGATGCTTCGCACCCATCAGCATGACGTGGTAGCCGCCAGGCGAGAACGCCAGCTTGCCCTTCGGCGGCAACGGCACGCTGTCGACCATTTCCATGCGGCCCATGCCACCATCGGTGCTGCTGCGGTGGACCATCGCGTCGGCGTAGTCCGCTGACGAGGCACCGACGATGGATACCACGCGATCGGACACGTTCTCGAAGCTCACGTAACCGCCTGCAGGGAGGTTGCCGGGAAGCACGCGCAACCAGCCATCGCTGGCCTTGACGGTAGGCGCATCGGCGGCGTGTACCGCCCCGGTGAAGAGCAGCATGGCGGCAACGAGCGAACGGAAGATCACGGTTGGGCTCCCAGCGAAGTGAGGAGGTGCAGGTCGTGCACCATGTCGTCCTGCGAGGCGGACGGCGTAGCCAGCAGGCGGGCCTTGCCCTGGGCGTCGAAGAAATAGATGGCCGAACTGTGGCTCACGTCGTAGGCACCGTCGCCGCGGTCGGGCTCACGGGTGAAAGCCGACCGGTAGCGCTTGGCCAGCGCCTCGACGTCGGCATCCGAACCGACCAGGCCGACGGCGCGCTTGTCGAACGCATTGACGTAGGCATGCATGATCTCCGGTGTGTCGCGCTTCGGGTCGACGCTGACGAACAGGATGCGTACGTTGTCTGCCGTTGGCCCGAGGCGATCCAGGACCACGTGCAACTGGGTCAGCGTCAGCGGGCACACGTCGGGACAGTGCGTGTAGCCGAAGTACATGAGCGTGACCTTGCCCTTGAAGTCGGCGCCGGTGACGGCCTTGCCGTTGTCGTCGGTGAGTCGGAAGTCGAGGTCGGGCAGGTGGCCGGACACGTCGGTCAGCCGCCAGGCGGGCTGCGGCTCGTGCTGGCAGCCGCTCACGCAGACGAGGGCGATCAGGATCAGCAAGGCCCCAAGGGCCCGGCGGGAGAACGACGGCTTCATGCGACACTCCGCGACATATCCCGCAAAGGATACGCCACCCGTGCCGGCCATCAGGCACTTCCCCTGTCAGGAACGATCCGGATGCGACAACATGTCAGCGGCGCCCATGCCCTTCTCGTCGGAATCGCCGGCGCGTCGGCCGTGGCCCTGGGTGCCTTCGGCGCGCATGCGCTGCGCGGCGTTGTCGACGACCGCGGGCTGGAGATCTGGCACACGGGCGTCGAATACCATTTCTGGCACGCGCTGGCGCTCTTTGGCGCGGTGATCGGTTTGCCGCCGGGACGGGCGCGATCGGTAACGATCGGCTTGTTCGCGCTGGGTATCGTGCTGTTCTCGGGCAGTCTCTACGCGCTGGCGCTGGGTGCGCCGCGTCTGGTCGGGCTGGTGACGCCGGTGGGTGGGGTCGCGTTTATCGTCGGGTGGATCGCGGCGGGGCTCTCGCTGCGGCAGCGCTCTGCTGCGTAGAAGCATCGCCGATGAATCGGCTCCTACCGAGCGTGGGGCTGAGAACTGCCGTGCCC
>NZ_JBFUJE010000093.1:0-11425 GCF_056401535.1 Luteibacter sp. P4_E6
TCCTTGCGGTGGGCGCCATGCTGGCCATCCTGTTCGTCGGCGGCGCCGCGACATGGTTCCTCTCCGGGCGCAGTCCCTCGCGCCCGAAGAACCTCGTCACGGTGACCCCCGAGCAAGCGCTGGCGAAACTGAGTGATGCGTTGCCCGCGGCGGATGTCGGGAAGGTGCGGGTTTGGGGGGAGCTGCTCGCACGATGGCAGGTTGGATCGAAGGACACCTCGGTCGCCAACGCGATCAACTGCGATGCGGTCATTTTTCCTGGTTTTGCCTGCGTCAGCGGGCGGGGGTCACTCGACCAGCTGCGCCGTTTCGACCGGCCGATCGTGCTCGAACTCGACGACGCTCACGCCAGACAGCAGGTGCTTCTGGTCGGCGCGGGCGACCAGGCCATACGGCTCTATCTGGGCGGCAAATACGTCGAACTGACCCGTGACGTCTTTGAACGTGTATGGAACGGTCGCTTCTATGCCGTGTTCCGTGTCGACCCCGCCATGCCCGGAAAACTGACTCGTGGCGACGCTGGCGATGGCATGCACTGGCTGCTTGGTCGCCTTCCGCCCGAGGCCAATCCTGGCGGTTCATCGCCGTCGACGATCTTCGATCGGACGGTGGAGGCGCGGGTCCGCAACCTGCAGCAGCGGTTCGGTATTGCGGCCGACGGCGTCGTGGGCCCGGAAACGATGTTCGCGCTGTCGTCGCTGGAAGCCGAAGGGCCGCATCTCGCCCGCGGCGTGCCTTGAGCATGTTCGTCCATGTCGACACGCGCCGGCGCTCGCGCCTGTGCTGGGCCACGATCCTCATCGTCATCGTCTGCGTGGTGTGTTTCGTCGCGCTGGCCCTGAGCGGGTTCGACGAGCGTCTGGCAGTCATGCGGCGCTGGGGCACCGTGCCGGCTCACCTGCTCAGCACTGGACTGCCCCTGTGGCAGCAGCTCAGCGATCCCGCACTTCTGCGGCTGTTCACGGCGATCTTCATCCACGGCGGCTGGTTGCATCTGGTCAGCAACCTGCTCTTCCTCGTCATTTTTAGCCTGCCCGCCGAACGGAGCCTCGGCTCCCCGCGCTTTCTCCTGCTCTTCCTGCTCGGCGGTGTGGTGGCGAACCTGATCGGTGCCATTTCGTTGACCGGAACCGGTGTGCCGATCGTCGGATGCAGCGGAGCCGTATCCGCCGTGGTGGGTGCTTATGTGACGCTGTTTCCGCGGGCGAAGCTCGGCCTCGTGCTTCCTCTGGGCCTCTTCCTCGAGTTCGTGCGCGTGCCGGCATTCGTACTCATCGGCATCTGGGCGCTGGTGCAGCTGCTCTTCAGTTATGCGGGCGCGAGCTATGGCGCCGTCGTGTGGTGGACCCACATCGGCGGCTTTGTCTTCGGCATCGTCTTCGCGTTGTTTTCGCGCGGGGCGATCGTGCGCCGCTTACGCGGCTGACATCTCGCGCGGCGCGTGCAGGTGCTCGCGCACGAAGTGACGCAGCAACCGGGTGGCCACGGGTGTCGCCACGACGGCGGCCAGCATGTCGTCCGGCGCCTGGCCTTCGTCACGAAGCACGTCGTGCTTGCGCCGGATGTAGGCGCGCATCACTTCGGCGGAAAATTCCGGGTGGAACTGTGTACTGACTGCGTGCCTTCCGTAACGGACCAGATGGTGCGGATCGCGTTCAGACCGCGCAAGGGCGATGGCGCCAGGTGGGAGCTCCATCACGCTCTGTTCGTGAGTGGCATGGGCGTGGAATCTTTCCGGCAACGAGGCACCGAGTGATTCGTCGGCCGCGCGTTCCGTCACGGTGGTGAGGCTCACCGTCCCCATTTCGCGTCCGCCGGGAAGGTAGTCGACACGGCCGCCGAGCGCATGCGACATCAGCTGGTGCCCGTAGCACACGCCCAGAAGCGGCAGGTCGACATCCATCGCATTCCGGATCCAGCCGGCCGTGCGTTCGCTCCACGCCAGTCGTTCGGTCACCATCGATGCGGAACCGGTGATCACCGCGCCGGCACACTCACCGGGCTCGGGGAGTCGATCGCCTTGCTCGACATCGATGATGCGCAGGTGTGTCGCGCGAAGACGCAGGCCAAGCTGGAACCAACGAGGGAAGTCGCCGTGACGTGCGCTGATCACGTCGGGTGCGCGGCCGGTACGCACGATGAGTAGGGGTTTCATGGGGAAATTGTATCGTCGATATCGGTGGGCGGAAGGACGTTGAGGACTTCGCGCGCCGTCGTGACGCCGGCGGCTACCTGCGCCGCCGCGGAGATGCGTAAGGGTTTCATCCCGTCGCGCAGGGCGGCGGCACCCAGGCGCGAAAGGTCCAGTTCGGCGGAGATGAGGCCACGCAACCGCGACGAGACGGGCATCATTTCGTAGATGCCGGTACGTCCGAGAAAGCCGGTCTTCCGGCACTCCAGGCAACCCACCGATTCGAACACGCGCTCGGGCACGGGAATGTCCCAGCCATGCGTGACGGCACGCCATTCGTCAGGATCCTGCGTCGTTGCCCGCTTGCAGTGCGGGCACAACGTACGCACCAGACGCTGGGCGACCACGCCGGTGAGCGTGGACTGGATGAGGTAGTGCGGCACGCCCAGGTCGAGCAGGCGCGTCACCGCACTTGGCGAGTCATTCGTATGCAGCGTCGACAGCACCAGGTGACCGGTGAGCGATGCCTGCACCGCCATCTGTGCGGTCTCGAGGTCGCGGATCTCGCCGATCATGATGATGTCCGGATCCTGTCGCAGCAGGGTGCGAACACCTGCGGCGAAATCCAGGTCGATCGAGGCCTGCACCTGCATCTGGTTCAGTTCCGGCGAGACCATTTCGATCGGGTCTTCTACCGTGCACACATTCAATTCCGGCTTGGCCAGATGCTTGAGCGTTGAATAGAGCGTGGTGGTCTTGCCCGAACCCGTCGGGCCGGTAACCAGCACAATGCCATGAGGCCGCTCGACCATGCCGCGCCAGAGCAGGCCTTCCTCTTCCGAGAAGCCGAGCTGCGCGAAGTCCTTCATCACCAGGTCGGGATCGAAGATACGCATGACGATCTTTTCGCCGAATGCCGTCGGCATGCTCGAGATACGCAGCTCGACCTCACGCCCACCGGCCGAACGCGTCTTGATACGGCCGTCCTGCGGGCGGCGCTTTTCAGCGACGTCCATGCGAGCGAGGATCTTGATGCGAGAGGTGACGGCGGTCATCACCGGTGGCGGTAGTTCGAACACCTTCTGCATCACGCCATCGATGCGAAAGCGCATCTGGCCGGCATCGCGACGCGGTTCGAGGTGGATGTCGGAAGCGCGCTGCTCGAAGGCGTACTGCAACAGCCAGTCGACGATGTGCACGACATGCCGGTCGTCGGCACCGAGTTCGCCACCCTTGCCCAGCTCGACCAACTGTTCGAAGTTGATGATCTTTGAGGTGTCGCCGATGCCCTTGGCGTCCTGGGCCAGCTGGATCGATCGCTGCACGCCGTAGAACTCGAGCAGGTAGCGGTTGATGTCGATCGGGCTGGCGACGACGCGGCGTACGTCGCGACGAATCATGTGGGCGAGGTCAGTAGCCCATCCGGCGTCGAAGGGTTCCGCTGTGGCGAAGACCACTTCGCTGGTCGTGGAGGACACCGGCAGGATGCGGTGGCGCTGCGCATACGCGCTGCTGACCACCTGGGTGACCTGGGCCACGTTGACCTTCATTGGATCGATTTTCAGATAGGGCAGGTCCGCCTTGGCGGCGACCCATTCCATGAGACCTTCCAGGCTCAGGGGGCGTCCGTCCTCACGACGGTTCACCGGCTTCGCGTTGGCGACGACCACGAGCGGGTGAAGCTCGATCGCGGTCTTGCCGCTCCTGGACCCCATGCGGACGCGTTTGGCATCTTCCCCGGTCAGGTAGCCGTCGACCACCAGGGAGGCCAGCACCTCGTCGAGTTCGAGGCGGCCACGGCGTCCCAGGAGTGCGCCAAGTTGCGGATTGACTACCATCGCTTGCGACCCTGTGTGAATCCCACGCCGCTATACTAGCCCGCTTTATCAAGGACTCGGGAACCATGTCCGCGCCCACTTTCCAAGACGTGATCCAGACCCTGAACCGCTATTGGGCGGACCAGGGCTGCGTGCTGGTCCAGCCCCTCGATACCGAGGTCGGCGCGGGAACCTTCCACCCGGCGACCTTCCTTCGTGCGCTCGGACCCGAGCCCTGGGCAGCCGCCTACGTGCAGCCCTGCCGTCGCCCGACGGATGGCCGCTATGGCGACAATCCCAACCGACTGCAGCACTACTACCAGTACCAGGTAGTGCTCAAGCCGAACCCGGACGACATCATCGAGCTCTACATCGGCTCGCTGAAGGCGCTGGGCATCGACCCGCTGGTCCACGACCTGCGTTTCGTCGAAGACAACTGGGAATCGCCGACGCTGGGCGCCTGGGGTCTGGGCTGGGAAGTCTGGCTCAATGGCATGGAGGTGACGCAGTTCACCTACTTCCAGCAGGCCGGCGGCCTCGAATGCCGTCCCGTCACCGGCGAGATCACCTACGGTCTCGAGCGCCTGGTGATGTACCTGCAGAACGTCGACAGCATCTACGACATCGTCTGGACGCACGCGCCACACGGCATGGTCACCTACGGTGACGTGTTCCACCAGAACGAGGTGGAGCAGAGCACCTACAACTTCGAATACGCCAACGTGGCCGAGCTGTTCCATTGGTTCGACGTCTGCGAAGGCGAAGCCGCCAAGCTGATCGCCGCGGGCCTTCCGCTGCCGGGCTATGAGCAGGTCTGCAAGGCCAGTCATGCGTTCAACCTGCTCGATGCGCGTCGCGCCATCAGCGTGACCGAGCGCCAGCGCTACATTCTGCGCGTCCGCACCCTGGCGCGCGCCGTGGCCGAGGCTTACGTCGCACAGCGCGAGAAGCTCGGCTTTCCCGGCCTGAAGAAACACAAGGAGGCCGTCCATGGCCGATAAGCGCCTGCCGCTCGTCATCGAGCTGGGCACCGAAGAACTGCCGCCGAAGGCTCTCGACGACCTCGCTGCCGCGTTCGCGCGCGGCGTCGTGGAGGGTCTGGAAAAGCGCGGTGTGGCCGCCGACTACGCCTCGGCGAAGGCGTATGCATCGCCCCGCCGCCTCGCTGTGCATATCGCCGATGTCGCCGTCGCCCAGCCCGAACAGACCGTCGAACGCCGTGGCCCCGCCGTGGCCGCCAGCCTTGGCGCGGATGGTGAGCCGAGCAAGGCCCTGGTCGGCTTCGCGCAGTCCTGCGGCGTCGATGTATCGGCGTTGGAAAAACTCGAGACCGACAAGGGCGCCTGGTTCGTTTTCCGGGCCGTGAAGGCCGGGCAGCCGACCGCTGCGTTGCTGCCGGAGATCGTCACTGAATCGCTGAAGGCCCTGCCGATCCCGAAGGCCATGCGCTGGGGCAATCGTGACGACAGCTTCGTGCGTCCGGTCCATACCTTGCTGATGCTGCATGGCGCGGACATCGTCGAAGGCCAGATCCTTGGCCTGACCAGTGGTCGCCTCAGCAACGGTCATCGCTTCCACCATCCCAAGCCGATCCACGTTGCCGACGCGGACAGCTGGCTGGACGCCTTGCGCCACGCGCACGTCCTCGCCGACCCTGCCGAGCGCCGCCAGCGCGTGCGCGACGAAGTCGCCCGCGTGGCCACCGGCGGCGTGCCCAGCCTGTCGGACGGGTTGCTCAACGAGATCGCCAACCTCACGGAATGGCCGGTCGGCATCGCCTGCACGTTCGAACGCGCCTTCCTCGACGTGCCGCCGGAAGCCCTGGTCACCACGATGGAGACCAACCAGAAGTTCGTCCCGGTGTTCGATACCGAGGGTCGCCTCACCGAGCACTTCATCGGCGTGGCCAATATCGAGAGCAAGGACCCGGCCGAGATCCGCAAGGGCTACGAGCGGGTCATCCGCCCGCGCTTCGCGGACGCCAAGTTCTTCTGGGACGAAGACCTGAAGTCCCCCCTGGCGGACTACCAGGAAGGTCTGAAGAACGTGACCTACCAGCAGTCGCTGGGTAGCCTCTGGGACAAGACCGTCCGCGTGGCGGAACTGGCCCGGGTGATCGCCAACCGTGTCGGTGTCGATGCCGGGCAGGCCACGCACGCCGCTGCTCTGTCCAAGTGCGACCTGCTCACCCGCATGGTCGGTGAATTCCCCGAGCTGCAGGGCGTGATGGGCCGTTACTACGCCTCGCGTCAGGGCATCGACGCGAACGTTGCCGATGCGCTGGACAGCTTCTACCAGCCCCGTTTCGGCGGCGACGCCATCGCTGCTGGCAAGGTTGGCCAGGTGCTGGCCGTGGCGGAGCGCCTGGACACGCTGGCGGGCATCTTTGCCGTGGGCATGAAGCCCAGCGGCAACAAGGATCCCTTCGCCCTGCGCCGCGCCGCGCTGGGCCTGGCTCGTACCCTGATCGAGGGTGGCCTGGACATCGAATTGCGCGCCACCCTGACCGAGGCTCTGGAGATGATTCCGGAGACGGCCCTGGTGGCAGGCGTGAAGCCGGGCAAGGACGGCAAGGTCCCGGCGGTCGATGTCGGTGCACGTCGTCGCGAGTTGGGCGACGACGTGCAGGCCTTCGTGCTCGAGCGCCTGCGCGGCTATTACGCCGACCAGGGTTTTTCGACGGACCAGTTTGAAGCCGTGCTTGCCGTGGCACCTGCCACGCTGCCCGACTTCGATCGGCGCCTGCGCGCGGTGGGTGAGTTCGCACGCCGCAGCGAAGCCGCCAGCCTGGCGGCTGCGAACAAGCGCGTGGCCAACATCCTGCGCAAGCAGGCCGAAGAGGCCGATGCCGCACCCATCCCGACGACGGTCGACGCCGGGTACTTCGAGTTCGACGCCGAGCGCGAACTACATGCCGCGCTGGCGGCTGCCCGGGCGGAGTCGCAAGGCCTGCTCGCGGCAGGCGACTACACCGGCACGCTGGCGCGCCTGGCGGCGCTTCAGGCACCGGTGGACCGGTTCTTCGACGACGTGCTAGTGAACGCCGAAGACCCAGCGGTGCGCGCGAACCGCCTCGCGCTGCTTGCACAGCTCAAAGCGACCTTCGGCGCCATCGCCGATATCTCCCGCCTCTGATCCGACCGTGCTGCCTCCCACCCTGCCTGCCTTAGCAGGTGTGGTGGGAGCGGCTGCCGTATCCGGCTGATCAGGCCGCCGCGGCGCCCTTGTCGTCCTGGATACGCGACATCAGGGTGCGGCGGAAGGCAATCATGCGATCGGCATAGTCGCCCTCGTTCGAGCGGGCGAGGATGGCGTACATCTCCGCAACCAGGTCCGCGTGGCGCACCGGCGAGAAACGGCTTCCCGTCATCTCGATATCCGACTGCAGTAGCTTCATCGCTGCCGCCAGGCGCGATGCGTCGAGTGCCGTCGCCGGTTGGCCCACGGCATGGTGGCTGCCGTCGCGTCCACGCATCGACTCCGACGTCTCGGTGCGGGTCGCCGGGTCATCGCCCGAGCCGTCCAGCATCATCGGGCCTTCGCCCGCCGCCAGCCACACCAGCGAAAGGCCCAGGGTCTTGGCCATGGTCACGCAACGGCCGCGCGACGGGTCGGTATTGCCGTCGCGCCAGCTACGCACGACACCTTCCGAGAACMCGCAACGGCGGGCGATCTCACTGACACTGCCCGAGATCTTGATGACCGCGCGAACGCGGCTGGCGAATGAAGAGGCCGGTACGCTGGCATCTCCACGGCTGTTATCCAGGCCGCCCATGGCGGAATCGGCCAGGACGGATCCCCTCGAATTGTCGTTCATGCGCATGGAACCTCGTTGTTTTCTACAGGCCGCCCCCCGGCGATTTCGCGAACAAACGCGCGAACCTCGCAATCGGTGTACAGCGATTGCCCTTCGAAAGCCTTTCGTTTGAGAAGTTTCGTAAGTTCGAGGGTATCCGGATCGCGCTAAAGAAAGGCTTCGCGCCACATGACATCTTGTTTAGACAGGGGCGAACGCCTTATGCGACGCGCTTACCCCCCGTTCTGGCTAGGAATGTTTCCTAGGCCAAAGTCCTAATTCACCAACGCCGTCTTTGTGAGAATTCCGTAAAGTACTGGTAATTCGAAAGATTTTTCGGCCCATTGAGATTGCTTCGTAAATTACTGCTGCAACATGTAAATCGAATGTAAAAATTTCGCATTGCTTACTCGTGAAACCTTACGTATATCTGTCACGTCGCCGTAGCAGGCGATGATTCGGGGAGCGTGATCTTTCGTTGGATCACGTTGTTTAGTGGGGACTTTTGCCGCCGATTCAAACCAGAGCCTAGCGTATGCCGGGCCGGGGTCGGCTTGTCGCTAATCGCAGGTTCCTGCGATAGCGGATTTTAACGGGGAGAAGCATTCAATGAATTCGCGTCAATACCGCGCAGCGTCACTGGGACGTCGCACCGCGCTCGCCCTGGCCATCGGCCTGGGTTCCGTGTCGGGTGCTGTTTTCGCCCAGGCGACCACCGGCGCCATCTTTGGTCAGGTACCCGCCGGCGCTGGCTCAACCGTCAGCGTCACTAGCGATGCCGGCTTCACGCGTGACGTGACTGTCGATGCTGACGGTCGCTACCGCGCCAGCAACCTGCCGCTGGGCAACTACACCGTCAGCCTCAAGCGCGACGGCGCCGTCGTCGATTCGCGCAAGGACGTACCGATCAAGGTCGGCGGCAGCACCRATGTCTCGTTTGCCGCCGCAGCCACCGCCGCATCCGCGCAGTCGCTCGACTCGGTAACCGTCACGGCTAACACGCTTCCGCCCATCGACGCCACGGCAGTCGACGCGCGCACCGTGATCACATCCGAAACCCTCGCCCGCCTGCCGCTCGGCCGTAACGCGGAAGCCATCGCGCTGCTGGCGCCTGGCGCCGYACCGGGAAGCCAGACCCTGGGCAATGGCCGTTACCGTACGGTGTCGTTCGGTGGTTCCGGTGCTTCGGAAAATGCTTACTACGTCAACGGCTACGCGACCACTGATCCTTACCGCAATCTCGGCGGTGTCGGCCTGCCGTACGGCGCCATCGACCAGCAGGAAGTCTACACAGGCGGATATAGCGCCAAGTACGGCCGCTCCGATGGCGGCGTGATTTCCCAGGTTGGCAAGAGCGGTACGAACGATTGGCATTTTGGCGCACAGGTTCTGTGGGAGCCGAAGTTCGCCGCGTCCGCGCCGGGCAGCATCTACTACAGCGACGCTACGCTGCCCGCTGGCTACGGTTACCAGTCCCCCGGCAAGGCCGGCACGATCTACCGCAACCGCGCAGACAACACGAAGTGGACGACCACGTATAGCGCGTACGCCGGCGGCCCGCTGATCAAGGACAAGCTGTTCTTCTTCATCGCGGCTGAAGCGGAGAAGTCGGAAGGTGTGTCGACGGCATCGGTGGAAGCCAACCCGGTCGCCAACAACCACTATACGTACAACCTTCCSAAGTACTACGCCAAGCTCAATTGGAACATCAACGATTCCAACATCCTGGAATTGACGGGTATTCATTCGACCGACGAGCAGCGCGGCACCTACTACAACTACGACTACCCCACCCGTTCGCAGGGTCCGGCGCTCGGATCGTCCGCCGATACGACCAAGCTCGATTCGAAGTACGCCATTGCCAAGTACACCAGCTACGTCACCGACGACGTGACCGTGACTGCGACCTACGGCAAGAGCTGGACGACCGACTACCTGCAGAATCCGACGCCCAACATCGTCAACCAGCCTTACATCGACCGCCCGGACCTTCAGAATCCGGCGCTCAACGGTGGTCGTCCCATCACTAACCTCAACACCTCGAACCTTTCTCAGGATCCGGGTGCGGGTAGCCACACGCGCGGCCTCCGCCTCGATCTCGAGTGGCAGCTTGGCGACCATCACCTTGCCGGTGGTATCGACAACATGCATTACTCCGGCGACAGCGTCGGCCAGTCGACCAGCGGCCCGGGCTACTACCTGCGCTACCGCAAGGCCTCTGCAGCCAACGTAAACAACCCGATCAGCTCGTCGCTGGGCGTCGGCGCACCGGGTGGTCAGGGCTACTACGTCGATCAGCGCGTCTTCTCGTCGGTGACCAGCATGTCACTCGACCAGCGCGCCCAGTACCTCGAAGACCGTTGGCAGGTGACCGACCAGGTCCTGCTCAGCATCGGCGTGCGCAACGACCGCTTCAAGAACTACAACGACTCCGGCCGCGCGTTCGTCAACAACGCCGCGCAGTGGGCGCCGCGTCTTGGCGCCGCCTGGGACGTCTTCGGTGATTCCTCGCTGAAGATCTACGGCAACCTGGGTCGCTACTACCTCGCACTGCCCAACAATGTGGCTGTCCGCGGTGCATCGCCCTCGACGTTCACGGACGAGTACTTCACCTATACCGGCATCGACGCGCAGGGTCGCCCGACCGGCCTGACGGCTCTTGGCCCAGGCCCCGTTTCCGCTAACGGCGAGTATGGTCAGGCGATCGATCCGGAATCGGTGACGGCGCGTGATCTCCGCTCGCAGTACCAGGACGAAGGCATCCTCGGATTCGACAAGATGCTCGGTGCCGACTGGGTTACAGGCGCCAAGATCACGGTACGCAAGCTGCGTACGGCGATCGACGATGTCTGCGACACCGGCCGGATCGGCGACAAGCTGGCGTCCGAAGGCATCGATCCGGACTCGGTCACGATTCCGGGCTGCGTGATCTTCAATCCGGGCTTCACCAACACCTTCAGCCTGGCCAATGCCAACGGCGTGGGTCGCACCGAAGTGACGATGAACTCGGAAGAGTGGGGCTTCCAGCAGAAGGCGATCCGTCGTTACTACGCGCTCGACCTCTACCTGGAGCATCCGTTCAACGGCAAGTGGCAGGGTCGCATCGATTACACCTTCTCGCGTAGCTACGGCAATACCGAAGGCCAGACCAAGTCCGACATCGGCCAGACCGATATTTCGAAGACCCAGGACTGGGATTCGGGCGAGCTGATGCTGAACTCGAATGGCCTGCTGACGAACGACCGTACGCACCAGCTCAAGGCGTATGGCGCCTACCAGCTGACCGCGGAATGGCTGATCTCCGGCAACCTACGCCTTGCGTCCGGTGCCCCGAAGTCCTGCCTTGGCTATGAAAATGCCAATGCGGATCCGGATCCGATCGGTTACGGCTCGTCGTACCACAACTGCAACGGCCAGCCGTCGCCTCCCGGCAAGACGCGCAATCCGTGGTATCGCCAGCTTGATCTCGCTGTGACCTACCGTCCGTCCTTGTTCGACAACCAGGTGGCCTTCGGCCTCAGCGTCTTCAACGTCACCAACGAACGGAAGCCGCTCACCAGCTTCTCTCCGTATGAGTCCATCCCGAAGACTGTGCTCAACAACTACAACCTGGGTCAGTACTACCAGACCCCGCGCTACGCACGACTGACGGCAACGTACGACTTCTGATGACATCGCCAC
>NZ_JBFUJE010000094.1:0-11330 GCF_056401535.1 Luteibacter sp. P4_E6
GCCTCGCCGAGCCGGGGGCCATCGTCCTTGTGGAGTGGCCGGAGCGCGGTGCTGGTGCCTTGCCGCCGGTGGACCTAGCGCTGACTTTTCGCCATGAAGCGGAGGGCAGGGCGGTTCGTATGGCGTCGAGGTCGCCGCTCGGCGAGCGCGTCGTGGCTTCCCTGACCACGGTCCCGCCGCGGCAGGACTAACGCCCGCCCCTTGCCGCTTTTGCGCTATTCATCACTGAAATCATGGGCTTTTTGAGGCCGTTGCCCCCGTCGCTTGCGGCACATTCCTGTACGCCCGTTGACGAAGGTTTCGCAGGTTATGGATTAACAAGGGAAAACGTCTTGCATTCGTCGGGCGCTTGCAGTTCAATCCGGGCCGTATGAGGGGAATGACTATCAAACTTGGCCTCCTAGCGTGCGTGACCGCCATCGCGACGCTGACTGCTGCCTCCTCGTCGGCCGCCGACGTGAAGGCCGCCCGTGCGTGGGCCGGTCCTGAGTACACGCGCGTGGTCTTCGATCTGTCCGGGCCGGCGTCCTACAAGATGTCGCAGGGCGACGTGCCCGGCAGTGTCGTGCTGGATGTCGCCAGCAGTTCGGTGACGGGCGATTTCGCCGCGCCGGGCGGCCAGGGCCTGTTCAAGTCGATGACTGTGAGCAAGCAGGGTGGCTCGGCGCGCCTGGTCGCGACGGTCGATCCGAAGGCGAAGCCGAAGAGCTTCCTGCTCAAGCCCGCCGGTGACTACGGCTACCGTCTGGTGCTGGATCTCTATCCGGGTGGGCAGATCGACCCGGGCGACAATCCGCCGCCGGTGGCCGACCACGATGCACCGTCCCTGGCGTCGGCCGACGACGATGCCGCTGCCGAGGCACCGACGCAGGCGCCCGCGCCGACGCGTTCCACCCGCGGTTCGCGCGGCAAGACGGTCCCGGCAGGCCGCCCGCCCATGCTCCCCACCGGGGATCGCAAGGTCGTAGTCGCCATCGACGCCGGTCATGGCGGTGAAGATCCGGGTGCGAAGGGTGCGACCGGCTTGCGCGAGAAGGATGTCACCCTCCAGGTAGCCCGCGAGCTGGCTGACCAGATCAACCGCCAGCCCGGCATGCAGGCCGTGCTGACGCGCAACGGCGACTATTTCATTCCGCTGAAGCGCCGCTACGAAATCGCCCGCGAGCACAACGCGGACATGTTCGTCTCCATTCACGCCGATGCCTTCAAGAACGGCGATGCCAAGGGTTCGTCGGTCTGGGTGCTGTCGCCGCGCGGCAAGACCAGCGAGGCCTCCCGCTGGCTGGCCGATCGTGAAAACCGCGCCGATCTGGTCGGCGGCGTCTCGCTCGACGACAAAGACGATAGCCTCGCTGCCGTATTGCTGGACCTGCAGCAGGGCTATGCCATGCAGGCCAGCGAATCCATCGCCGGGAACGTGCTGAAGGCGCTGGGTCGTCTGGGTCCGACCCATCGCGGTTACGTCGAGCGCGCCAACTTCGTCGTGCTGCGCTCACCGGACGTGCCGTCGATCCTGGTCGAGACAGCGTTCATTACCAATCCGGCGGAAGAAACCCGCCTGCGCGACGATGGACATCGTCGCGAACTCGCCACGGCCGTCCTTGGCGGTGTGCGTAACTATTTCGAGTCGATGCCGCCGCCCGGCACGTGGTTTGCCGCGCAGGCCGCACGCCGCAACGGAACCTCGCTGGCCAGCACGGCGGCGTCCGCGCCGGTGGCTCCCGCGATGGCGGCCGACGCAGGGGCCGTCGCGTCGGATGCCGTGAAGGCGGCAAGCCGCGCCGCGCCGCCGAAAAAGACACTCGCCAGGGCTGACACGCCGGCGCCTTCGAGCAAGGCCGCGAGCGGTCGTGCCGATGACAACGTGCGGGATCTGCACCGGGTCAACCGCGGTGAGACGCTCACCGGCATCGCCAACCAGTACGGCGTTTCCGTGGGCGCGCTGAAGATGGCCAACAAGATGAACGACGATAATGTCCGCATTGGCTCCGTCATGGTGATTCCGTCGGGCTGACGTGGTTCGGCAGTCCGCGGGACCTTGGGCTATCCTTTCGGCCTGAAAGCACGTCAGGTCGCACCGCCCATGCCCAGCATCCGTCCCCTTCCGCCCGAGCTGATCAACCAGATCGCGGCCGGCGAAGTGATCGAGCGTCCCGCCTCTGTGGTGAAGGAGCTCGTCGAGAACAGCATCGATGCCGGAGCCCGCCGCATCGAGGTGGATATCGAGCAGGGCGGCACCCGGCTCATTCGCGTACGCGACGATGGTGGTGGCATCCCGCGCGACGAACTCGCGCTGGCCGTGGCATCGCACGCCACAAGCAAGATCGGCAGCTTCGATGACCTCGAACGCGTGGCAAGCATGGGTTTTCGCGGCGAAGCACTCGCGTCGGTCTCTTCGGTGGCACGCTTCTCCCTGACCTCCAGGCATGAGGGCCAGGACGCCGCGTGGCGCATCGAAGTCGACGGTGGTCGGCTGCAGGATGCGCGCCCCGCACAGCATCCGCCCGGCACCACCATCGAGGTACGCGACCTTTTCTACAACGTGCCGGCGCGCCGCAAGTTCCTCCGTGCGGAGCGCACCGAGTTCGCGCATATCGACGACTTGCTGAAGTCCCTGGCGCTGGCCCGCGAAGGCGTCGATATCCGCCTCACCCACAACGGCAAGCCGGTGCGCCTGCTCAAGCCCGCGCGCGACGAGAACGCCGCGCTCGCGCGCGTCGCCGAGGTGCTTGGTCCCGAATTTCCCGGCCAGTCCTTGCGGGTCGAACACGAGGCTGCCGGCCTGCGGCTGTCGGGCTGGGTGGGTTTGCCGACCGCATCGCGTTCGCAGGCCGACCAACAGTACTTTTACGTCAATGGTCGGCTGGTGCGCGACCGCATCGTCGCGCATGCGGTTCGCCAGGCGTATTCGGACGTGCTGTTCCATGGCCGCCATCCCGTGTTCGTGTTGTTCCTGCAACTGGACCCCACGGGCGTCGACGTGAACGTGCATCCGGCGAAGAGCGAAGTACGTTTTCGCGAGCAGCGCCTGATCCACGACTTCCTGTTCCGCACCTTGCACGAAGCGCTGGCGCAGACCCGGGCCGGTGCATCTGCGCCCGTGATGGAATCCACGTATCCGACCGCTCACGGCACTGCCGGTAGCGCTTATCCGGTCGCGGTTTCACCCATGTCGCCGGCCATGCCGGCATGGCCGCAGTCGGCCAGCCAGTCGCGGCTTAGCCTCGGCGTGCGTGACGAGCCGCTGGCCGACTACGCGACGCTGTTCGGGTCGTCTTCTGCGTCGCGCCCGTCGTTCGCGGCCGGGTCGCCGCTGGCCGGCAACGAGCCCGACGCCGGCAGCGACGTGCCACCGCTTGGCTATGCGATTGCCCAACTGAAAAGCATCTACGTGCTCGCCGAAAATGAGCACGGCTTGATACTGGTGGACATGCACGCGGCGCACGAGCGGATCACCTACGAGAAACTCAAGAACGGCCGCGTCACCGCGAACCTGCGTTCACAGCTGATGCTCGTGCCCTTGTCCATCGCCGTGAGCGCGCGCGAAGCCGCCGCGGCGGAAGAGCACGCGGACGCACTGGCGGAGTGGGGCCTGGAGCTCTCGCGCAGTGGGCCGTCCGGCGTCGTCGTGCGCCGTATTCCGTCGCTTCTCGAAGGTGCCGACGTGGCCCAGCTGACGCGCGACGTGCTCGCCGAACTGTCCCAGCACGGCAGCTCGCGGCGCCTCGAGGAGCTGGAAAACGAATTGCTCTCGACCATGGCTTGTCACGGCTCTGTACGCGCGGGCCGGCGCCTGGGCATTCCCGAAATGAATGCGCTGCTGCGCGAAATGGAAGCTACCGAGCGGTCTGGACAATGCAATCACGGTCGGCCTACCTGGGTACAGTTATCCTTGGGCGAGCTGGATCGGTTGTTCCTTCGCGGTCGCTGATCGCGCTATGCTGGACGGATAGACGTCCAAACGAGGTAACGCCATGATCCGCTCGCTCGCCTTTGCCTCCGTGATCGCCGTGACCACGGGAAGTGCCGTTGCCGGTGACGACTACGCGGCCTCCGTGGAGAAAGTCCGTGCCGACCGCCTGCAGACGCTGAAGGCGCCGGACGGCTGGCTCAGTCTCATCGGGCTCGAATGGCTCCAGCCCGGCGTCAATCGCATCGGCAGCGCCGCGGACAACGACATCATCCTTAAGGCGGGTCCGGCGCATCTCGGCACGATCACTCTCGACGAAGGCGGCTCGGCCACGCTCGAGCTGGCCAAGGGCAGTGGGGTCCTCGTCGACGGTCGCGATGTCCAGCGCGCCACGCTCGTGGACGATGGCGGCACGGGCCGCAAGGCCACGGAAGTGCGCTTCGGCTCGGCGAATTTCTTCGTCATCGCTCGCGAGGGCAAGAAGGCCCTGCGCGTGAAGGACGAGAACRCCGACTCACGGGCTCACTTCGTCGGTCTCGACTATTTCCCGATCGACCCGTCGTGGCGCGTGGTCGCCGACTGGGTGCCTTTCGATCCGCCGCACGAGCTGGAAATCGGCAATGTGCTCGGCGGCATCGACAAGGAGAAGGTGCCGGGCAAGGCCGTGTTCGTCCGCGACGGTCATACCTTCGAGCTGTATCCGATCCAGGAAGAACCGGATTCGCTTTTCTTCGTCTTCGCCGACCGCACCAGTGGCAAGGAGACCTACGGCGCAGCGCGTTTTCTGGACACCGCGCTGGCGAAGGACGGCAAGCTTGTCCTCGATTTCAACGAGGCCCGCAATCCGCCCTGCGCTTTCACGCCGTATGCGACCTGTCCGTTGGCTCCGCCGGAGAACCGGCTCGATGTGCGGGTGACGGCCGGCGAGAAGAAGTACGCCGGCGGGCATGGGTGAGTTTTGCTGGCCAGGAGCATCGCCGATGAATCGGCTCCTACCCAGCAGGTCCCGTCAACCTGCTCGGTAGGAGCCGCTTCAGCGGCGATGCCTTTACCTCAGGCCCCTTTGAACGACGGCTTCCGGCGTTCCAGAAACGCGCTCGTGCCTTCGCGCATGTCTTCGGTGGAAAACGCGATCGCGAAGCCCTGGGTCTCAAATGCCAGGCCCTGGTCGATTGCGCATTCGCCGCCTTCGATCACGGCCTCGAGGATGCCCTTGAGCGCCAGCGGTGCGGCCGCCGCCAGCTGGTCGGCCATGGCATCCACGGTCGCTTCGAGTTCCTCGGAGGGCACCACGCGGGCCACGATGCCCAGCCGCTCGGCCCGTGCGGCGTCGATGGGTTGACCGAGCAGGCAGAGTTCCAGTGCCGCACCGCGCCCGGCGAGGCGGGTGAGGCGTTGCGTGCCACCGAAACCCGGGATGAGCCCGAGGCCGATCTCGGGTTGGCCGAAGCGTGCTTTCTCGCTGGCCACGCGGATGTGACAGGCCATGGCCAGTTCCATGCCACCGCCGAGGGCATAGCCCTGGATCTTCCCGATCACCGGCTTGCCGAGGCGCTCGATGGTCAGCATCAGGTCCTGTCCGGCGCGTGATGCCGCCTGGGCCTTCACCGGTGCCCACCCCGTCATCTCCGAGATGTCCGCACCGGCCACGAAGGCCTTCTCGCCGGCACCGCCGAGGATAACGACGCGAACGGCATCGTCCTGGGCGGCCTGGCGAAACGCCAGGGTCAGCTCGGCAATGGTTTCCTGATTGAGCGCATTGAGCTTGTCGGGGCGGTTGACAGTGATGGTGCGGACGGCAGCGCGGTTCGCGGTGGTCACATGACGGAAGGCCATGGCGGTTCCTGGCGAGGGGATGAGGAAGCAAATGTTAGCAGGGGAACCTTTGGCTTCCGGCGGCGTCTGATGGCGAACGGGCGGCCTCGTGGCCGATGGACTATCCTCCACGCACGCTCAAAGTTCCGGATTCACGGAGAACGGGATGTCACCCTTGCGTTTCCTGGTCATCGCGCTGGCACTGGTCAGTGGCGCGGCGCTTGCACAGTCGGCTCCGACCGCTCCGGCATCCGGGGCGCCGGCAATCGACAAGACCAAGCTGTCCTATGCGATCGGCTACCAGATTGGCACCCAGTTCGCGAACAGCGCGCAGCCCGATGTCGACATTTCCGTACTGGTGAAGGCCTTGCAGGATGGTTATGCCAAGCGCGCCCCCGGCATCCCGATCGACACCATGCAGCAGCAGTTGGTCAACTTCGATGCGAAGGTCCAGCGTGACTCCGTCGTCGAGTTCCGTCGTGTGGCCACGGCGAACGCCCAGCGAAGTGCCGACTTCCTTGCCCACAACCGCACGCGTCCCGGCGTAGTGACCTTGCCCTCGGGTATTCAGTACGCGGTGCTCACCAAGGGCCGCGGCGCGCAGGCGCAGATGACCAGCACGGTGGTGGTGAACTACCGCGGCGCGCTGATCGACGGTACCGAGTTCGATAGCTCCTACGCCCACGGCAAGCCGGTCACCTTCACGGTGAATCGCGTCATCGCCGGTTGGCAGGACGTGATCCCGCGCATGCACGTGGGCGACAAATGGAAGGTGGTGATCCCGCCGGCCCTGGCTTATGGCGAGCGGGGCGAATTGCCGCGTATCGGGCCGAACGAAGCCCTGGTCTTCGACATCGAACTGGTCGACATCCAGCAGTAACCGGGCCGGGGCGCTAGAATGGCCGACGGTATGGCCATCGTCCCCTCGTCAACGCTACCCCTGACGCCTTGCACCGGCGTGTGTCGACTCGACACGCGCGGGCTGTGCGAGGGCTGCCTGCGCACGGGTGACGAGATCGCCCGCTGGTCCACGATGGACGATGTGCAGAAGCTTTGGATCATGGACGAGGTGCTGCCGCACCGGCAGGCGCGCTGATGGACGACCTGCTCGCGAAGTTACGTGGCGCGCTGCTTCCCCTGGAGGCGCCTCCCGGTCCGCGTGGCTGGAACCACGCGGACATGGCCGAGTTGATCGGCGCCGCCCCGCGTCGCCCCGCGGCGGTGCTTATTGGCATCCGTGACGATCGCGAGCAGCGCGTCGTGCTCACCGTGCGCACGGACACCCTGCAGCAGCATGCGGGGCAGGTCGCCTTCCCCGGCGGCCGTGTCGAACCCGACGACGTGGATGTCGTGGCCACGGCGCTTCGCGAAAGCGAGGAGGAAATCGGCCTCGATGCCAGCATGGTCACGCCGCTCGGTTTCCTCGAAGCGTTCGAGACGATCAGCGGTTATTCGGTGACGCCCGTGGTGGCACGCATTGCGGCGAACGCGGCGCTGAAACCCGATCCGGGTGAGGTAGCGGAAGTCTTCGAAGTGCCGTTTGCCTTCTTCCTCGAGCCTGCCAACTTGCGCCGGTATACGATGGATTTTCGCGGCCACCGGCGGGAGATGGTCGAGTTCCTCCATGCGGGTTACCGCATATGGGGTGTCACCGCGGCGATCCTTTACAACCTCCTGAAGCGGATGGGTCATCCATGTTGATTTCACGCACGCTGATCGACGCGGCAACCGCCGCCCATGTTTCCGCGGACGATGTGCTCTTCGTCGACTGCCGCTTCGATCTCGCGGATGCGGGCAAGGGCGATCGCGATTACGCCGCCGGCCACATCGTCGGCGCCGTGCGGGCCGACCTCGACCGCGATCTTGCGGATATGGCGACGCCATCTGCCGGACGCGGTCGGCATCCGTTGCCCGAGGCGTCGTCGTTCGCGGCGTGGCTATCGCGCGCTGGCTGGCGGCCGGACCTGCAGGTCGTCGCCTATGACGCAGCCGGCGGTGCGCTTGCGGCGGCGCGCTTCTGGTGGCTTGCCCGACTTGCCGGCATCGACAACGTCGCTGTGCTCGACGGCGGCTGGGCGGGGTGGCTCGACGCCGGCGCGCCCGTCGACGATGCGGTCGTTCAGCATGGGGCGACCTCCGTCCACGTGGCGTTCGACGAAGCGGGCACCGTGGGCGCCGACGAACTGGCGGAAGGCGTCGCCAGCGGCCGCTTCCTCTTGCTCGACGCGCGTGCCGCGCCGCGATATCGCGGCGATGTCGAGCCGCTGGACCCGGTCGCAGGGCACGTACCGGGTGCGAGGAATCATCCGTTCGCGGACAACCTGGATGCGCATGGGCGCTTCCGTTTGCCGGAGGAATTGCAACGCGAGTTCAGGTCGTTGCTTGGAGCGCACGATGCGGAAGATGTCGTCCACATGTGCGGTTCCGGCGTGACCGCTTGCCATAACCTGCTGGCGATGGAATACGCAGGGCTCTGTGGCTCGCGACTTTATGCGCCGTCGTGGAGTGGGTGGGTGAGCGATCGGTCGCGCGGGGTTGCCCTGGGCGACCCCGTGTAGGATCCGATTCACAGCGAAATGCTACGCCGCTCCCGCGCACTGATGTGCGCTGCTTCAATCACCCGGATCACATCGCGCGCCGAGTGCGCATCGACCGGCATCGCCGTGTTCTCTCTGATCGCCGTGGCCACGCCGTCGTAGAACGCGGTGTAGCGCCCCGGCAGGGTATCGATCACCGTCGCCGTGCCGTCGGCATCCGTGAAACGGCCAAACAGAAGCGGGTCGTCGCCACCCCAGCCCTCGCCACCGGGCCGCCGACCCTCGCGCAGCGCGGCCTCCTGCCCGTCGATGCCATATTTCACGAAGCTGCCGCCGTCACCGTGCACGAGGTAGCGGGGCCCGGGATCGCGTACCAGGACGGACGCGTGAAGCACCGCGCGGCGATGCCCGTAGTCGAGCACCAGATGGAAGTAATCGTCGGCCCTGGCCGCGGCGCGCTGGCGTGCCACGTCGGCTGTGATGGCCTGTGGCATGCCGAAGAGCACCAGCGCCTGGTCGATCAGGTGCGCCCCCAGGTCATAGAGCAATCCGGCGCCCGGCGTCTCGGTTTCGCGCCAGCCCTGTTTGATCTCCGGCCGGAAGCGATCGAAATGCGCCTCGAAATAGACGACTTCACCAAGCCGGCCGTCGTCGACGAGGCGCCGCACGGTCAGGAAGTCGTTGTCCCAGCGGCGGTTCTGGAATACCGARAGCTTGCGCCCCACCTGGTCGGCGAGGCCGATAAGCGCCTCGGCTTCCCCCGCATTGAGCGTGAACGGCTTGTCGACGACGACGTGTTTGCCCGCTTCCAATGCGGCGCGGGCCAGCGGCGCATGGGTCTCGTTTGGGGTGGCGATGACGACGAGGTCGATGGACGGATCGGCCAGCAGCGCCCGGGGGTCCTCATAGGCCACGGCCTCCGGGAAATCCCGGCGGATCTCGTCGGTGCGGCGGCTGCCGATGGCGGACAGGCGGAGGCCGTCGGCGGCGGCGATCAATGGCGCGTGGAAGAAGGCGCCTGCCGTGCCGTAGCCGATAAGGCCGGTGGAGATCGGTTGCATGGTCGCTCCTGGGCGGGATATGCCGCCAAGATTAGCGCGGCTCGCCTGACCGTTTCGTTTAAAGTCGAACCCTTCGTTGGAGGAGAGCCGCCATGCCCACACCGAAACACGTTGCGCCGGTCCCGTCCTCGCCTATCGGCGAATGGCCCGACAAGGTGGTCCTCGTGACCGGCGGGGCGCAGGGAATCGGTCGGGGAATCGCCGAAGGCGTTCTGGATGCCGGTGGCCGCGTCGTCATCGGGGACCTGGACGCCGAAGCGGGCAAGGCCTGCATCGACGCCTGGGACGCGGGCGATCGCGCGGCCTTTCTCGTCCTCGACGTGGCGAAGGAAGCGAGCGTCAAGCGCTTTGTGGCGGCGGCGCTTCGCCGATTCGGACGCATCGACGGCCTCGTCAATAATGCGGGCATCGCGAACGCACACACCGCGCCCGTCGAAAAACTCGACTGGGCCGAATGGAAGCGCCGCATCGATACCAACCTTGGCGGCACGTTCTTGTGCAGCAAGCACGCATTGCCCTCGTTGAAGAAGTCCAACGGAGCGATCGTCAACATCGCTTCGTCGCGTGCGCACCAGTCCGAACCCGATAGCGAAGCCTATGCGGCGAGCAAGGGCGGCATCGTCGCGTTCACGCACGCGCTCGCGATCAGTGCGGGTCCCGTCCGCGTCAATGCGATCAATCCGGGATGGATCGTCGTGGACGACTGGAGGAAGCCGTCGGCGCGGCGCAAGCCCAGGCTGTCCGCGGCGGACCACGCACAGCATCCGGTCGGCAGGGCAGGTGTGCCGCCGGACATCGCGGCGCTTGCCGTGTTCTTGCTGTCGTCGCAGGCAGGCTTCATTACTGGAGAGAATTTCACGGTGGACGGTGGTGTCGCCCGCAAGATGCACTACGTCTAGGCGCTGTAGCGTTCGAGCGGGATGGTCGTCTTGCCACCCGGGTCGAAGCGCCCGTTGGCCTCGTTATAGTCCCACTGCTCGACAACGCATGCCTGGCGGTCGCCGGATGCGTCGTGCCGGATCACGTTGAACGAATTGCTTATGCCTTCACGGATGCGCGTCGACAGGGCCGTACCCGCCTGCACCGACCATAGCTCGCTGGCCAGCTTGCGCGACGGCGTATTCAAGGGGCGCACATACGGCAGATGGATGTGACCGCCGAGAACGAGATCCGCCCCCGCCGCGGCCCAGGCCGCGATGGCGCGCTCATGGTTGATCAACAGGTTACGGACGTCCTTCTCGCGGATGACGTGCACGGGTTGGTGCGTGACGACCACGCGCAACTGTGCGTCGGTTGCCTGCCGCAAGCGCGCGCAGACGCGATCGATCTGCGCGTCCGACACCTCACCGTCCTTGTGCCGGCGGGGCCGCACCGTGTTGACGCCGATGGCCAGCACGTCGTCGCTGGCGAACGATGGCTCCAGGTTGTCGCCAAACACGCGGCGGTACCCTGCGAAGGGCGAGAGCAACCGGGCGAATACATTGACCAGCGGCACATCGTGGTTGCCAGGGATCACCAGCGTCGGCCGGTCATAGCCGTCGATGAATTGTTTCGCGGCATCGAACTGGGAGCGTCGGGCTCGCTGGGTCACGTCGCCTGAGAGAATGACGAGTTCGGGTCGCATCGAGACGAGAAGTTCACCGAGTGCGGTCACTACCTCGGGTCGCTCGGTGCCGAAATGGGGATCCGAAATGTGCGCGATGGTACTCATCCGGGATCCTCGCCGGGCTGGCGCGCACCATCGGTGAGCAAGGCAAGCGGACGCGGTGCGGCGCGGAACACGAGAGGCGGGTCGAGCCAGATGATCTCACCGTCGACCGCCACCTTGAGTTTCGCGCGGTGACGCTTCGGAGTCACGGTGATCTCGCGGAAGGCGAAGCTGACGGCATGCCGTGCTTCTCCCAGCTTACCCAGCGCGCCGCGTACGATCAGTCCGAACATGGTCAGGCGGCCGATCGGCTTGAGGACCAGGCCGGCGAGGGTCCCGTCGTTGCGCTGTACGTCGAT
>NZ_JBFUJE010000095.1:0-11306 GCF_056401535.1 Luteibacter sp. P4_E6
GATCATCCCGGTACGGTGGGTCTATTGCTGACCAGCGATGAGGAAGGTGTCGCGCTGCACGGCGTTCGCGAGGTGGTCGATCACTTCACGAAGATCGGCCAGCGAATCGATGCCTGTGTGGTCGGCGAACCGTCGGGCAGGGAAAGGCTTGGCGACCTCATTCGCGTCGGGCGTCGCGGTTCGCTTTCGGGCACCCTGACCGTGCACGGTGTCCAGGGCCACGTGGCCTATCCGGACAAGGCGAAGAACCCGATCCACAGCTTTGCGCCCGCGTTGGCGGCGTTGGCAGCGGAGCGTTGGGACGAAGGCAATGCCGACTTTCCTCCCACGTCGTTCCAGGTCTCCAACATCAACGCGGGAACGGGCGCGAATAACGTCATTCCTGGCGAGCTGGTGGCGCTGATCAATTTTCGTTTCTCTACCGCCAGTACGGCGGACGACCTGCGCGAGCGCGCCGAGGCAATTTTGCGCGCGCATGACGTGGCATTCTCGATCGACTGGCACCTGTCGGGGCACCCTTTCCTGGCCACGCCGGGTGGGCGCCTGCGCGAGGTCGTCGTGCGCGTCTGCCGCGACTTATGCGGGATCGATCCGGAACAGAGTACGGGCGGCGGCACGTCCGATGGCCGCTTCATCGCACCGATGGGCGCCGAGGTGATCGAATTAGGCCCGGTGAACGCGACGATCCACAAGGTGGACGAGTGCGTGTCGGTCGCCGACCTCGAGCGTTTGCCCGACCTGTACGAGGCGATCTGCGAGCGCATGCTGGGCTGATCGCCGACAACTATCGGCGCATGTCGCCGATAGTTAGACGCGCGCGCAACCGTGAAGCTCTCCGGGCTCGATAACGGGCGGACGTAGGGATACGAACATGAGAGCTTATGCGCGCACCGCCCTCACGATGCTGGCGGCTGCTGGCACGTGGGAGTCGGCAGCGGCCGTGACGCGAGACGAGACCAGCGTTGCCGGATTGACGATCCTGACCGTGGCCGACGACGATAATCGGGTCGAGGTCGAATCGAAGATCGAGGCGTGGCTCGACGACGGCAAGCGGATTGCCCTGACCGGTTCCGCGTCGTTGCTTCGCTTGCTCCGGCCGAACGGCGTGTACGCGTGGCCGACAAGCAACACCATCGTGCTCGATCCGGGTTCGGGCCTGGGTATCTTCGGCTTCGATGCTACCGATGCGACTCAGCGCCTCGCCGTGCTGCGTGCCTGGACCTGGGCCGAGCGTGCAGAGGTGAGCGACGTGACGCGCCCCATCCGTTCAGCCGAGGCAACGCGACGTTCGTTCGATGTCAGCTTCGACCTTTCAGCGGCATCGCCTTCCTCCGTTTGCCGCGCATTCCGCAGGAAGCTGGCCGCGACCCTGTTCAGTCAAGGGTTGCCCACAAGCGATGAGCTGCGCCCCTTCGCGATCGAGGTCCGACGCTGGTGCCAGTACGGCAACCTCTCGATGCACCTCGCCGCAGCACCGAAATTTACCATCTTCCCGTTTCGCGGCACCGACGAGCCCCGGCTGAGTCTCGTCACCGAATGGGCGCTCTTGCGTAACGACGATCCGATCGAACCGGGCGGAACGAGCTTCGTGTTCTGGGCCAAAACCATCGGCGAGGGCGGTGGCAGCGGTTTCGGGCGGCGATCCGGTACGGAAGGCTATTTCGACGCGGATCAGGGCGGATTACGTCGCTTGCTCGATGCGTCGATCCATAGTGGCTGGGGACCGATTGAATACGACGGCGTCGCGTCCGCCTGGCCCGTGAACTCATCGTTCCCCGGTACCGAGAAAACACAATTGTTCCTGTGTGATCGGCCCGGCGGCCCGGACCTTTTCGGCTGTCCGCAGCGACCGACGCTACGTTCCCTTTATCCGGCCGATTCCATCGATGGCGTCGTGACGGTGTCGCGGGCCGAGCGCTTCATCGTCGGTGGCAACGCCCAGGCCGGCGTCTCCGTCGACTCGACGGGGAAGATCACGCCGAACATGAGTTTCAGCCTGAACCTGGTACAGGCGACAACGGACACCGCGCAGTCGGAAATGCGTCTGGTGCAGACGCGGACCAATGCAGACACGACGTACTACCGGACCACGCGATGGACGCCCGATGTACCGGCCATCTACCAGTGGATCAATGCGCGCGGTCACCGGGGCAGCCTCGCCCAGGCCACACCGCTCGCCGCCACGCTGAATCCGCAATACGAGGTCGTCTGGGAGTTCCCGCTGCGCGGCAACGAGGGGCGCAGGTTGTCTTACAACATGGTCTACGAAGCGGGTTGGAACACCTGCTTCAACGGTCCGAACTGTGCCACGTACGTACAGCCGTCGGATCGCACGCTGCAAGCCAAGGCTCGCGTCGGCTGGAAAGATCGCCTCAGGCTCAACGTTCCCTACGACTGAAGGGATCAGTGCGCCTTCGGAAACACCGCGATCATGCCCGCGTACGGCTTGGTCATGAACGCCGGCGCGCCCGCATAGCCGTCGTCCGGTGTGAAGGCCTGGGAGATCGTGCCGTCGAGGAACAGGGCATCCCGGCAGCCGATCTCGTCGCGGAACAGGCGCGCGAAACTGTGGAAGTTCACCGGCGCACGGCTGACCACGAACACCACTTCATGCGGTGTCCTGGCACAAACGCCGCTGCGCCATTTCATGCTGTCCGAACCGTTGTCGAACTGCGGGTTGATCTCGCCGTCGATGACCAACATGGGACCGGACTGGGTTGCCCAGCGTGCCTTGCGTCCGGCGTCGCGAAACCCTTCGCTGGTGTGGATGTCGGCGGTGCCATCGTCGTAGACGGCGAACACGCCGTTGGGCAACAGCGAAAAGTTTCCTGACCGTGGGTTGCCGTGGATCAGGTTCAACGGGACCAGCGCCTTGCCGTTCTCGACATACAGGCCGAGCGGTTTGAACTCACGATCGTAGATGCCCGCGTTAGTGGCGAACGACAGCGGTCGACCCTTGCCCGCGGTCCAGGTCCTCAGCGCGTCGATCGTGCCGAAAGGCTGGTCGGTCTCCGGGTTACGCCAGTGAAGCTCGATGTCTTCACGGCGCGTGTCGACGGTCACCGCGAAATAGGACTGGCTGTCGAAGACCAGGTCGCGGCTATCCACGGCGTCCGCGGGCGCAACGCAACCCATGGCGGTGGCTGCCAGGGTCGTCGCGATGGCGATGCGGGCCAGAAAGGGGCGGGTCATGCGGGAAAGCTGGGGGTGGGGCATCCGTCGATGTTCGCCGGGTCGCACTGGGCTTGCAAGGGGCGAAACGCCGCCTTCGCACGGTGAGGGGGTAAACTCCCGGGTTTTTCCCCCCTGCTGTCATCGCCATGCCCTATACGCCCATTGTCGCCACGCTCGGCTATGTCATTTCGCCAGACGGCCAGCGCGTACTCATGATTCACCGGAACGCCCGCCAGGACGATCAGCATCTGGGCAAGTACAACGGCCTCGGCGGAAAAATGGAGCCGGGCGAGGATATCRCCGCGTGCATGCGTCGCGAGATCATGGAAGAGGCCGGCATCGAATGCCTTGAGATGCGCCTGCGTGGCACGTTGAACTGGCCAGGCTTCGGCAAGAACGGAGAGGACTGGCTAGGCTTTATCTTCATCATCGACCGCTACTCCGGAACGCCGTTCGAGTCGAACCCTGAAGGCAGGCTGGAATGGGTGCCGGTGAGTGAGCTCGATGCCTTGCCGATGTGGGAAGGCGACCGCCACTTCCTGCCCCTGGTGTTCGACGTCGATCCCCGGCCGTTTCACGGGGTGATGCCGTACAAGGACGGGCGGATGGTTTCTTGGGGCGTGACGCGGCTTTAAGAGCATCGCCGCTGAAGCGGCTCCCACACGGCGCGGCTATTTGTGGGAGCCGATTCATCGGCGATGGCCCCGGCAGGGGCCACCAGCCATGCCTCAACCCGTGGTTTCGATCCGCTCCACGCGACGCAGCCCACGCGGCAATACCCCGCCGCGCGTCGCACGGCTACCGCCGTACTCGACAAGGTCGGCCCACTTCAGCGTCAGCTTGCGCTGTCCTGCGTAAAGCGTGATTTCACCCTTGCCCTCGGTGACCACCGCAACACCGACCACGCGTTCTTCGCCCGATGCCAGCTTGGCCTTGGGAATCTCGATGAGCTTGTTGCCCTTGCCCTTTTCGAGTTCCGGCAGCTCGGCTACCGAGAACATGAGCAAGTGGCCTTCGCCGGTGACCACCACGATACGGTCGCGCGACGGGTCGGCGGAGATCGTCGGCGCCAGCACGCRGGCGCCATCACTGAGGGAGATGATCTGCTTGCCGGCCTTCTGCCGACCCGTCAGCGCTTCGAAGCGGGTGACGAAGCCGTAGCCGAAGTCGGTCGCCAGCACGATGCGAGTGTCGTTGTCCGCGGTGACGACAGCATCGAAGCGCGCGCCCGCGGGCGGGCTGAAGCGGCCCGTCAGCGGCTCGCCGTTGCCTCGTGCTGAGGGCAGCGTATGTGCCGGCGTCGCATAGGCGCGGCCGGTGGAATCGATGAAGGCGACCTGTTGCGTCGTACGCGCACGGGAGATCGCCAGCAGGCTGTCGCCATCGCGGTAGGAGAGGGCCTCGCCGTCGATGTCGTGCCCCTTGCCGGCGCGCACCCAGCCCTTCTGCGACAAGACCACGGTGACTGGCTCCGAAGCGACCAGCGCGCTTTCGTCCAGCGCCTGAGCCACGCTGCGCTCGATCAGCGGCGAGCGGCGCTCGTCGCCGTACTTCTCGGCGTCGCTGCGCAGCTCTTCCTTGATCAGGCTTTTCAGCTTGGCCGGCGACTTCAGCAGCACGCTGATACGCGCGCGCTCTTCCTCGAGCTTGCTGCTCTCTTCATTGATTTTCATTTCCTCGAGGCGCGCCAGCTGACGCAGCTTGGTCTCGAGGATGTAATCGGCCTGCTCTTCATCGAGACGGAACCGCGAGATAAGCACCGGCTTCGGCTCTTCCTCGGTACGGACGATCCGAATCACCTCGTCCAGATTGAGGTAGGCGATGCGTAATGCGTCGAGCAGGTGCAGGCGGCGCTCCACCCGGCCCAGGCGATGCGTCAGGCGGCGGGTGACGGTGTCGGTGCGGAAACGCAGCCACTCCGACAGGACCATCTTGAGGTCCTTCACCTGCGGCCGTCCGTCGAGGCCGATCATGTTCATGTTGACGCGGAAGCTCTTCTCGAGATCCGTCGTGGCGAACAGGTGCTGCATCATCTCGTCCGCATCGACGCGGTTCGAGCGCGGCACGAGCACCAGCCGAATCGGGTTCTCGTGATCCGATTCGTCGCGCAGGTCTTCGATCATCGGCAACTTCTTCGCGCGCATCTGCGCGGCGATCTGCTCGAGGATCTTCGACGGCGATACCTGGTGCGGTAGCGCGGTAATGATGATGTTGCCTTCGTCGCGCTCGTAAATGGCGCGGGCGCGGACCGAGCCGCCACCGTTCTGGTACATGGCCAGGAGTTCGCGGCGCGGCGTGATGATCTCGGCCAGCGTGGGGTAATCCGGGCCCTGGACGTGCTCGCAGAGATCGGCGATCGTCGCGTCCGGGTCGTCCAGCAGGCGAATGCAGGCGCTCGCGACTTCGCGCAGGTTATGCGGCGGGATATCGGTGGCCATGCCCACGGCAATGCCCATCGAGCCATTCAGGAGCACGTGGGGCACGCGCGACGGCAGCCAGGAGGGCTCGTCCATCGTGCCGTCGAAGTTCGGCACCCAGTCTACGGTGCCGTGCTGGAGCTCGGACAGGAGCACCTCGGCGATCGGGGTCAGACGCGATTCCGTGTAGCGCATCGCCGCGAAGCTCTTCGGATCGTCCGGCGAGCCGAAGTTGCCGTGGCCGTCGACCAGCGGGTAGCGGTACGAGAAGGGCTGGGCCATCAGCACCATGGCTTCGTAGCAGGCCGAGTCGCCGTGTGGGTGGAACTTGCCGATCACGTCGCCGATGGTGCGCGCCGATTTCTTCGGCTTGGCGCTGGCCGAAAGGGCCAGTTCGCTCATCGCGTAGATGATCCGGCGCTGGACCGGCTTGAGCCCGTCACCCACGAAGGGCAGGGCGCGGTCCAGCACCACGTACATGGAATAGTCGAGGTACGCCCGCTCGGCGTAGTCCTTGAGCGGGATCTGTTCGTAATTGGCTTGCAGATTCATGGGCTTGGCTGTCCGGCTGGCGCGCTAAGGCGCGTCGTTAACCGGGTGATGTTGCCAGAAACCCGTCTCACAGGTGTAGACCCGTAGACAAATGTAGGAGCCGATTCATCGGCGAAAAGCCAACGAAGCGGTGATGCCGGGCCCATGTACCTCAGCGCAAAGGCTTCCCCGCGTCCACATCCTTCAAAAACCCAATCAGCCCCGTGAAATAGGTCTGCTGATCGTCATACATGGCCATATGGCCGCCCTTCGGGCACAGCAGGAACCGGGCATTCGGCATTTTCTTAGCCATCGCCTCCATGTACTTCGGGTCCATGGTGTCGTACTGCGCGCCGATCACCAGGGTGGGAACCTTGATGTTCTTCAGGTCCTTGCTACGGTCCCAGTGCAGCAGCTTGCCGCTTGCGCCCAGTTCGCTCGGGCCCTGCATGGACACGTAGATCTGTTCATTGATGTGGGCGAACGCGCGCTGCACCGGCTCCGGCCACTGGTCGGCCGGCATGCGCAGGATGTGCTGCTCGTAGTGCATGGGCATGAGGATCGCCATGTACTCCGGGTTGTCCGTCTTCTTCGCCGCCTCAAGGCGCTTGACCTCGGCGAGCTTCTTCTGGTCCATCGCCGGCATCAGCACTTTGTTCGCGTACTGGTTGTAGGCGGGGATGCTGTCGACCATGTTCGAGATGACCAGGGCCTTGAGATGCTGCGGGTACTTCAGCGCGTACTCGATCGCGAGCACGCCGCCCCACGAGTGGCCAAGCAGGTAAAAATTGTCCTTATCGAGGTGCAGGGCCTGGCGCACCTGCTCGACTTCGTCGACGAAGCGCGGTATCTCCCACAACGATTCGTCGGTGGGCTTGTCGCTGAAGGCCGAGCCTAGCTGGTCGTAGTAGTAATACTCGACGCTCGCGCCGGGAAAGTAGCTGTCGAAGGCCTCGAAGTACTCGTGCGTCGCGCCGGGGCCACCATGCAGGAGTAGTACCTTGATGGTCGGGTTGTTGCCGACCCGCTTGGTCCAGACGCGGAATTTGCCCTTGGGGGTGTCGATCGTGATCATCTTCACGCCACCCGACAAGATGTCGTCGTGACCGGCGTGATCGAAGTACGAATTCGGTGGGGTCTCGGCAGGCGCGGCGTACGCGCAGGCGGCGACGAGCGCCAGAAGAAGGGTGGCAAGCAGACGGCGCATCTCGTTGTCCCACAGGGTGTTGGCGCCGACTATCGCTGGCGGCGGGCCTGCTGACAAGTCGTAACGCGAAATAGCTCAAAGGGTGAAGTTCGCCTCGACCGGGAAATGGTCGGACGGATACCGGCCGTCTTTCGAGGTGGTCACGGTCTGCACCGACGTGGCCTCCACGCCGCGATAGAGAATCCAGTCGATCCGCTTCGTGGGTTTGCCGGTGAAGTCGTGGAACGTGTCTGCCGGGCCCTCCCGCTTCGGTGAGGCGGACCACGCGTCCTTCAGTGCAGCCGTGAGCGCGGCATGCGCCTCACTCTCAGGTCCGGTATTGAAGTCGCCGGTGATGATGACGGGGACGCCGGCGGGCAACTTCCCGATCCACGCGGCCATTTCATGGGCGCTTCGTGAGCGAGCATCTTCATCCTGATCGCGGTACGGATAGTGCGTGTCGAGCAGGTAGAAGCGCTTGTGGTCGGAGAGTCGCTCGAACAGCGCCCAGTTCACCATGCGTGGAAAGATGTTGCCCCAGGTGATGCTCGCGACCTTATCCGGAGTGTCGGAAAGCCAATAGTCGCCACTCTCGACCAGCTTGAGGCGGTCCTTCCGGTAAAAGATGCCCATGTGTTCGTCGGCGTGACCGCCGAAGCGATCGCGGCCGAACCAGGTGTATTCCGGAAGGCGGGCGACT
Source organism: Luteibacter sp. P4_E6 (assembly GCF_056401535.1). NCBI lineage: Bacteria > Pseudomonadati > Pseudomonadota > Gammaproteobacteria > Lysobacterales > Rhodanobacteraceae > Luteibacter > Luteibacter sp. P4_E6. The sequence goes on from NZ_JBFUJE010000095.1 coordinate 8,009, forward strand.
GTGTCGTCGCCTTGCTCTTTCGCCAGCTCCTGGGTGCCTATCACGTCCGGATGAAGCTGCCGGATGGTATCGGCGAACAGGTCCCGTCGTGCCTCCCAGCGGTTCGGTCCATCCTTTCCCGTGATGGTGCGGACGTTGAAGGACATCACCCTGAGTTCGTCGGCGACGACTGGCTGGGCGATGGCGGTGGTAAGCGCCGCAAACAGGGCGAATCGGGACATCCGGATCATGCGTGGAGGATTCCTGGAGAGGGGGAATCACCCGAATATATCGACGTAACGAGATCATTTCCGTTACCTGAGTCCCGCCTCCGAGCGACACCATGTCGCGCCCCGGATCGTCCGCGGTGGCATCCACGGGTGCGGCCAATCGGTCAGAATGGGGCGATCTTACGCAGCAGCGGAGCCGACATGAACCATCCTGAGCCAGATACGCCTCGTTCCGGCGCCAACGGTCGTCGCGTTGCGCTCGTGGTGATCCTGGTCGCATTCGTGGCCTCGGCGACCACGGCCATGCTGGCGTTCACGGCATCCCACCGGGCGCGGACGGCGGACGCCACGGCACAAGCGGCGGACATCGCTGACCTGCGTGCGACGCTTGCAGAATGGCAGGCGCAGGTGACTGAAGCGCAGCGTGCGGGGCATGATGAAGCGCCGCAGCGCCTGGGTGTACTCAAGGCGCGAGCAGCGGCCCTGACGACGTGGAAGCCGCGGACACCCTGTGGTCAGCAAGCCCGGGAGCAGCTTCGTGTGGCGATGGATGCGCGAGTTCGGCGTATCGACGGGATGCTTGCCGGAAAGGCTGCAGGCCTGGATAGGGTCGATGAGCAGGCAAGTCTGGAAGGCGCACTTCACCAGTGTGAGGTAGAGCCAGGGCGTGACGTGAACATCTGAAGGGCGACCGCTGGCGCAGCTTTGGCAGGCGTCTCCACGGGGCTAAGGTGGACATAGCCTGAAAACGCCTTAAAGATTCCCCAAAGGACGGCTAGCACGGCGACRCCGCCGAACACGCCGCTTTTCCAGCGGACCAGACTCTCGACCTTTCCTTCCAGGGTCTCTACCTTCTCCCTGATCGACTCGGTCGTGGTCGTCAGGTGCTTGACGTCGACCTTCAGCTCGGTCAAGCCGATCTTCAGATCGGTCACGCCGCGTTGCACCTCCAGAAGCATGCTCATCGCGACGTCACCGCTGAGGGATTGGGTGGATCCCTTCGGCTGAGCCACGTCGTTCTTCGGCGTTTCGATATGTATGGCGGGCATGCGGGGTACCTCTTATTTCTTGGTGCGTGGGCATCTGTTCAATTGGACGATCGGCTTACTCGAAGAACCGGACCAGGGTCTTTGCGCCGCCTTCGGCGAGCCAGACAAACAGCCCGCAGCAGCCCGCTGTGACGGCAGCGATCGTCGTTCCTACGCTCTTCCATGAAGGAAGACGCTTAAGCTGCGCTTCGAACCGAATGAGCTGACTGTCAGCTCCGCGCTGGCGGCTTTCTTGCCGGTCAAACCTTTCCTCGGCTCGATCAACTCGTTCGTCGGTCCGATCAAGCCGCTCTTCGACTCCGGTGAGGCGCGCTCCGATTGCTACCGTCTGAACCTTCAGATCGACGATGTCCTCGCTGACTTTGTCGAGGCGTTTGTCCACGTTATCGAAACGCCTGTCCATGTTGTCCAGACGCTTGTCCATCTCGCCCAGACGCTTGTCCATGCGGTCCAGGCGTCCGTCCATCATCTGGAGCCTTCCGTCGATGCTTCTGAGCAGGGTCTCGATAGTCACCGGATCATCCTTCCTGAGTTCTGCGTTGGTAACGTCAGCGTAGCGGTGCGGATAGTCACCTGAATTGAGAATCGCGACCGATTTCGAAGCATTAGTCGTCGGGTTGAGAATTGTCATGGGAGCTCTCCGCAGGCGCCGATCAAGATTGGCCCGCAGAGGGTAGGGCGTCTGTAGCTCTCGCTCGCACGAAGACGTCGGACGTTGCTGTGGAAACGTCAAAATGCCATGGGCCTGCATGGAAGGATCGAGCATCTCTCGAATGAACGCGACCAACCGTGCATCGGAATGATTCAGACGAGTGCATCAAAAAATATGGTCGTCGCTGTCGAAGCCTCGCAGGCAACCACCTGATGAACGAGGTTACCGAGTGGCTTCAATATGCACGTAGCCTGACACGGCTACTCGCCGACTTCATCCATGAGTCCGAAACGGTGGATTGCCAGCGCGTGGCACATGGTCTCGAGGCCATTGGCGCGCTAACGCACATGAGCGTGCAGTGCACAGCGCAGGCGCACGCGCGCATGTGCTGGGAGCAGAGGGCGGACTAACGTGTGCCGTTGGTAGCGTCGGCCCGAACCGTTGCCGGAAATGAGCCGGTATGGCTGACCTGGAACGTCGAAAGACGGTGTATAAGTCGCATGCTGGCTGCGAGCTTGGTCTGAAACACTACTCATCATCTCAGGGCGGCAAGATGCTCACCCCATCGACGCAACGTCAAACGGGAAAAAAACGGCAAGTGCAGGTCCCGATACAGCGTGCCCTGTCGATGCATGCCGCCGAGCTAACCGCTACACCACCCGCGCTGCATTACGCGCCCCGCGCGATACAACGCGTACCTTCTGCCGGATCAGCAAAGGCGCTCCCGTCCGGCTTGCGCGCCGGCATCGAATCGCTCTCCAGGATGGACATGAGTGCGGTGCGCGTGCATTACGCCTCGCCCTTGCCCGCGCAATTGAGCGCGCTGGCCTACGCGCAAGGCAATCACATCCATCTCGCCCGCGGCGAGGAGCGACATTTGCCGCATGAAGCCTGGCATATCGTTCAACAGCGCCAGGGGCGCGTAAAGCCGACACTGCAAGATCAGGGCGTGCCGATCAACGACGATGCTGCGTTGGAGCGCGAAGCCGACACCAAGGGCGCGCACGCCGCACAACGTAAGCAGGCGGATTGGCGTGCGGAAACGACCGCCGGTTCGCAGGCGCAGTCGGGCGTCGTGCAGCGCTACCTTATTGTCGACGACGTGGATCACACACGTGACGTAAAAGTCGGAGGGCGCGATCTCAATGCTCGTGTGCAAGCGGTCAAGCGCAATATGGAAGGTGCCGTGGGGCCGCTGCGTTTCGCCGCCCGGACCTTGGAGAACACCGCCTTCCGGTTCATACAGGCGGACGACCGTGGTCTGGTGACCCGGCAGATCAGGAAATGGATCGAGGACAAACGGGGCGTCGGCAGCCCCGATAGCCGGAACGCGCAATTCGGGCGCAAGAATCAATCGCGTTCGTATGCGAATTATCACGATCTGGCGC
>NZ_JBFUJE010000096.1:0-11284 GCF_056401535.1 Luteibacter sp. P4_E6
TCGTCGCGAAGTACAGATACACGGTGCCCTTCGCCTGCCCCGCCTCCGTCGCGATGGCCGCAGCTGACGGGAGCTTTTCCGGATCGCGAACGAACAGCGTGCGTGCGGCGGCCAGGATCGCGTCGCGACGCGCTTCCTTATCTTCGGCCGCCAGGGCGTATCGAACCATRCACGCTCAATCCATCATCAGGTCATGGCCATTCTATAGGTGATGCGCGAGAGCTGCTGCCGGGAGAACAGCCGGGACACGAAGGCCATCACGCTATTGACGCGGCCTGCCACGACCGCCGACTTGCCCGCCGCCATGGCGGCGAGGCCGATATCGACCACGGGACGCGACTTCATCATCATCCGCTTCATGGCCGCGTTGGGTGCTTCACCCGCCGCATCGAAGAACGAGGTCTCGGTAACGCCGGGCGAGAGCACGGTGACGACCACCTTCTTCGCTTTCAGCTCGGTGTGCAGGGCTTCACCAAGCGACAACACATACGCCTTGCTGGCCGCGTACGCCGCGAAATGAGGGCACGGCTGGAAGGCGGCCACGCTGGCCACGAGCATCACACTGCCCCCGCCGCGCTTCGCCATGTCGGATGCGAATACATGCGTCAGATCGGTCAAGCCGAGGACGTTGAGCCGAAGCATCGCGTTGATGCGATCGACCGGTGCATCCAGAAATTCCGCTGTAATGCCATGCCCGGCATTGTTGATCAGCGTATCGACCACGATGGCGTCCGCATCCAGGCGCAGCTTCAGTGAGGCAGCGGCACCATCCGCCGAGAGATCGAGGGCCACCACCTTCGCTTTCACGCCATGGCGCGAGCGCAGCTCTTCCGCGAGCCGCTCCATCGGTTCCTCCCGGCGCGCCGCAAGGACCACGTTGCTGCCCTTTTCGGCCAGCGCATGGGCGAAGTCCCGCCCCAAACCACTCGATGCGCCGGTAATCAGCGCCCAACGTTGTTGCGATGCCATGGAGTCGCTCCGAAATGACCAGTGGTCATAACGTAAATGACCGACGGTCATTTGGCAAGTGCCCTACTTGCGGGATACGGCAACCAGATAGGCGCGGCACATCAAACGAATCCCAATCGATTTCGGGCCGCGGCGGATGACAAGTCACCGTGGGCAAGGCCTACATTTGACAGTATCGCATATTGCGATAATATCCCCTTCGCCGCTTACGGAAGAGCTACATGCGGGTCATCAGCAACCGCCGCCTGGTCGACTTTGGCCAGCTCCGCCCCGACGCGGCGGAACCGCTCCGGTCCTGGAGAAAGTTAGTCGAATCCCGCTCCTATCAAGGCTTCAGTGATCTGAAGCAGACGTTCGGCTCTGCCGATATTGTCGGCGACAAGCATGTTTTCGACATTCGCGGGAACCGCTACCGGCTCGTGTGCCGCATCGATTATCAAGCCCAGCACTGTTACATCAGAGCAATTTTGACGCACGTACAGTACGACCGAGGACATTGGAAATGAGGACAAAGCGATCACTCGAGGCGATCTTCGCCCAGTGGGACGAATTCCAGAAGGTTTCCGGGGTTTGCCACATCGAAACCGCTCGCGACTATGACAAGGTAGTCGGCCTGACGGACGCACTTGTCGACGCCGGCGCCATGGCGTCCCAGCACTCGCAACATTCGCTCTACATGGTGCTGGCAGATCTGATTTACGCCTACGACCAGCAACATTTTCCTCAGGCCAAAGTCCATGGCATCGATCTGCTTCGATTTCTCATGGAACAAAACGGATTGACGCAAAGCCAGCTTCCCGAGATCGGCACGCAAAGCGTCGTGTCTGAAATCCTTGCCGGTAAACGCGAACTTACGACGGGTCACATCCGCGCTCTGGCGAAGCGCTTCGCACTGAGCCCCGCCGCCTTCTTCTAAGGCGCGGCGGCTTCTGCCTGCTCTCGCACCAGATCAATGAAGGCGCGAAGTCCTGCCGACATGTGTCGGTGCGCAGGGTAGTAGACGCTCAGGCCATCGAAGTACGGAGACCAGTCTTCGAGCACGGGCACCAGGCGACCGTCAGCGATATAAGGCGCCACGTTCCACTCACTGGTCCATATCAAGCCCATGCCGTCGAGGGCCGCCGCGACCATGAGGTGGTGGCTGTCGAGCCCGAGCGGTCCGTCGACGTCAATGCGGCGTTCCTGCCCGCGCTTCTCGAATTCCCAGCGGTACCAGGTGCCGCTGGGAAGACGGCTACGGATACACGTGTGTGTCAGAAGATCCTCGGGCACCTTCGGCTTGCGTCGGTCCTTGAAGTACGCGGGCGAGCCGGCCACCATGAAGCGCAGGCGACCCGTGCAGCGCACGCCGACCATGTCCTGCGGCACGTCTGCCGCAATCCGCACGCCTGCGTCGAAGCCCTCGGACACGATGTCGACAAGGCGGCCCTCGGTAACGATGTCCAGGCGCATCTCAGGAAAACGGCGCACATATTCGAAAAGCATCGGCTCGAGAATCATCGAAGCCGCGCCCTCGGACGTGTTGATGCGCAGGGTGCCGGTCGGACTGTCGCGGAAGGCGTTGGCCGCTTCCATCGCCGCGGAGATCTCACCGAGCGCCGGGCGGATACGCGCGACGAACTGCTCGCCCGCCTCGGACAGGGACACGCTTCGCGTGGTGCGATTGAAAAGACGCACGCCCATGCGCTGTTCCAGGGCAGCGACGGCATGACTGAGGGCCGACGGCGACATACCCACGGCTATCGCAGCACGGCGGAAGCTCTGGTGTGTCGCTACAGCGAGCACCGCCTGCAGTTCAATGAGACCAGCCTTGTGCATTGTGCGAAATCCCGCATCGATACGTCCCGGATAAGCCTGATTGTTAGTACACCGGGACGCAACTAGTTTGTCTGGGATCACCCACAGGAATTCGTCATGACCCAGACCGTCCTCATTACCGGCGCTTCGACCGGCTTTGGCAAGGCTGCCGCCCTGCACTTCGCGACACATGGCTGGCAGGTGGTCGCCACCATGCGCAACCCGGATGCCGGAGCCGACCTGGCAGCCAACAAAAACATCCTGGTCACCCGCCTCGATGTTCAGGACCTCGCGAGTATCGACGGCGCCATCGTCGAAGGCATCGATCGCTTCGGCGGTATCGACGCGGTGGTCAACAACGCCGGGTTCGGTCTGTTCGGCATCTTCGAAGGCGCCAGCCGCGAGAAGATCCAGGAACAGTTCGACGTGAACGTGTTCGGTGCGATGGACGTGACTCGCGCCCTCCTCCCGCATTTCCGCGCGCGCCGTCGCGGCACCATCATCAACGTGAGTTCCGGCGCCGGCGTTTTCGGTTTGCCGATGATCTCGCTGTACAACGCGAGCAAGTTCGCACTGGAAGGGTTCTCCGAGTCTCTGTCATACGAACTCGCCTCCCAGGGCATCACAGTGAAGATCGTCGAGCCCGGCGGCGTGCTCGACACGAAGTTCGGCGCACGATCATCGGACGAGTTCGGCAGCGCTTCCGTACCCGCGGGCTACGAAGACTTCGTCACGGCCACGGGCAAAGTGTTCGAGGGTCTACGCGCCAGCCGCCATGCCACCTCCGAAGATGTCGCCAAGGTGATCTTCGAGGCGACGACGGATGGCACCGACCGTTTGCGCTATGTGGCGACGGACGATATCCAGCCCTTGGTGAAGGCGCGGCGGGAGACTTCGGAGGAGGCTTATATGCATTTCATGCGCGAGCAGTTCCGCGCCTAGCGCACTTCGACAGGTGTAGCGCTTACGCTTCAATCGCACACGATTTATATGACTGTTTGAGCCCTTCGGGTCCGGCGCTACGGGAGCAGACTGACGCACCGTGGCGGCCGCCGCCTGTATAATCCCCGCCAGCAACACCCGGTGGGAGAAGCGGAGGGATCCGCTGCCGAAGGCGCAACGCCCGTAATCGCTCAGGCCCCCATGACCACCGGCGTGCTTCATCACTCTGGAGAGACCGGTTAAATCCGGCGCCGAAGGTGCAAGAGGCTTCCTAAGCCTCCAAACTCTCAGGCAAAAGGACAGAGGGGCGCCCCACGTGCCGGCACGGCACGTTCTTTCGGATGCCTCCAAGTCATGAGCCAGAAAAACTCTCCTTCGCTGCGTGAGCTCGAGAACCATGGCGCGTTCATCGAACGCCACATCGGTCCGAACGATGCCGAGATCGCCGAGATGCTCCGCGTCGTCGGCCACGACACGCTGGACGCGCTGACCGACGCCATCGTTCCCGGCTCGATCAAGTCGCCCGCCCCGCTCGCCCTGCCTGCCGCGGTGACCGAGGAAGAAGCGCTGGCGAAGATCCGCACCATCGCCGACCGCAACACCGTCTTCCGCAGCTTCATCGGCCAGGGCTACTACGGCACGCTCACGCCGAACGTCATCCTGCGCAACGTGCTCGAGAACCCGGCGTGGTACACGGCCTATACGCCGTACCAGGCGGAGATCTCGCAGGGCCGCATGGAAGCGCTGATCAACTTCCAGACGATGGTCGCCGACCTCACCGGCATGGATATCTCCAACGCCTCGCTGCTCGACGAAGCCACCGCGGCCGCCGAAGCGATGACGCTGGCCAAGCGTTCGGCCAAGTCGAAGTCCAACGTCTTCTTCGTCTCGAAGGATGTGCACCCGCAGACGCTCGAAGTACTGCGCACGCGCGCCGATGGCATCGGTATCGAGCTGCACGTCGGTGATGACGCCGAAGGCGCCACCGTCGACAGCTTCGGCGTGCTGCTGCAGTACCCGAATACCTTCGGTCGTGCGAACGACTACAAGGCGCTGGCTGACGCGACCCACGCGCGCGGCGGTATCGTCTGCGTCGCCACCGATCTACTCGCCCTGACGCTGCTTGCTTCCCCGGGTAGCTGGGGCGCGGATATCGTCGTCGGCAACACACAGCGTTTCGGCGTGCCGTACGGCTTCGGTGGCCCCCATGCCGCTTACCTCGCCTGCCGCGACGCTTATAAGCGTTCCATGCCGGGCCGCCTGATCGGCGTCTCCGTCGACACCGAAGGCAAGCCGGCTTACCGCCTCACCCTGCAGACCCGCGAGCAGCACATTCGCCGCGAGAAGGCCACCTCCAACATCTGTACCGCGCAGGTGCTGCTCGCCGTCATGGCCAGCATGTATGCCGTGTACCACGGTCCGGAAGGCCTTACCCGCATCGCGCGTCGCACGCATCGCCTCACCGCGATCCTCGCCGGCGCGCTCGGCAAGGCCGGCGTGGCTGTGGGTGGCGACTATTTCGACACGCTCCACGTGACCGGCGTCGATGCCAAGGCGATCCATGCCAAGGCCGCGGCTGCGAACGTCAACCTGCGCGCCATTGACGCATCCAGCGTCGGCATCAGCCTCGACGAGACCACCACGCGGGCGGACGTCGCCACGCTGGCTTCCGTCTTCGGCGCGAACGCGAACGACATCGACACGTTGGATGCCGCGACGGCCGATGCCCTGCCGTCGGGCCTCCTGCGCAACACCGACTTCCTGCAGCATCCGGTATTCAACACGCACCACAGCGAGCACGAACTGCTTCGCTACCTGCGTGGCCTTGCCGACAAGGACCTCGCGCTCGATCGCACCATGATCCCGCTCGGCTCCTGCACCATGAAGCTCAACGCCACCGCCGAGATGATTCCGGTGACGTGGCCGGAGTTCGCCAACATCCATCCGCTCGCTCCGGCCAACCAGGCCCAGGGCTATAAGCAGCTGATCGACGAGCTGGAAGCGATGCTTGTCGAGTGCACCGGCTACGACTCGGTGAGCCTGCAGCCGAACTCCGGCGCCCAGGGTGAATACGCCGGCCTGCTCGCCATCCGCGCCTACCACCGCTCGCGCAATGAAGGCCATCGCGACATCTGCCTGATTCCGGAATCCGCGCACGGCACCAACCCGGCGTCGGCGCAGATGTGTGGCATGACCGTCGTGGTCACGCGCTGCGATGCCAACGGCAATGTGGACGTCGACGATATTCGTGAGAAGGCCGAGAAGTATTCGGACCGCYTCGCCGCGATCATGATCACCTACCCGTCCACGCACGGCGTGTTCGAGGAAGACGTGGTCGCCATCTGCGACATCGTGCACAAGCATGGTGGCCAGGTGTACACCGACGGCGCCAACATGAACGCGCTGGTCGGCGTGRCCAAGCCGGGCAAGTGGGGTTCGGACGTCTCGCACCTCAACCTGCACAAGACCTWCTGCATTCCGCACGGCGGCGGCGGCCCGGGCGTCGGCCCGTGCGCGGTCAAGTCGCATCTCGCTCCGTTCCTGCCGCGTACCTTCGGTGGTGAGGGCGACGTGGGCATGGTCAGCGCCGCCAGCTTCGGCTCGSCSTCGATCCTGCCGATCTCCTGGATGTACATCACGCTGATGGGCACCGAAGGCCTGCGCAAGGCGACCCAGGTGGCCCTGCTCAACGCCAACTACATTGCCAAGCGCCTCGCACCGCACTACGACACGCTGTACACCGGTCGTAATGGCCTTGTCGCCCACGAGTGCATCCTCGACCTGCGCCCGCTCAAGGACGCCACCGGCGTCGGCGCGGAAGATGTCGCCAAGCGCCTGATCGACTTCGGCTTCCACGCCCCGACCCTTAGCTTCCCGGTCGCCGGCACGCTGATGGTCGAGCCGACCGAGAGCGAATCCCAGCACGAACTGGACCGCTTTATCGACGCCATGATCCAGATCCGCGACGAGATCCGTGCGGTGGACGACGGTCGCCTGGACCGCGAGGACAACCCGCTGCGCAACGCCCCGCACACGGCCACCATGGTCACGGGCACCGAGTGGACCCACGCCTACCCGCGCGAACTGGCTGCCTTCCCGCTGCCCTCGCTGAGGCTGTCGAAGTACTGGCCGCCGGTGTCCCGCGTGGACAACGTCTACGGCGACAAGAACGTGATGTGCGCCTGCATCCCGATCGATGCGTACAAGGAAGACGCCGAGGCCTAAGCCTCTGGGTGTTGAGGCCGGCCGGGGAAACCCGGCCGGCCTTTTTCCTTTGTAGGAGCCGATTCATCGGCGATGCTCTATGTGGGAGCCGATTCATCGGCGATGCTCTATGTGGGAGCCGATTCATCGGCGATCCCGCGGCAGCGGGCCAGGTCGCCGCGAGCCCCATCGCCGCTGAAGCGGCTCCCACATACAGCCCCCTGCGTTTGTCTTAAACTGTTCGCCTAGCTTTTCCAAGGCAACGAAAATGACCCAGGAAACTCCGCGCGACGACAGCCTCCTCGRCCTGCTCAAGGGCGTCGAGGACTTCAGCCACAAGGTTTTCCCCGAGCCGGAAAACCGCAAGCTGTTCAGCGAGCTGGCCGAAGGCCAGACCCCCCATACCCTCTTCATCACCTGCGCGGACTCCCGCGTGGTGCCGGAGATGATCACCCAGACCCAGCCGGGCGAACTCTTCGTCTGCCGCAACATCGGCAATATCGTGCCGGGTTACGGCGAGATGCTCGGTGGCGTGTCCGCCGTGGTCGAGTACGCCGTGATGGTGCTTGGCGTGCAGCATGTCGTGGTCTGCGGCCATACCGATTGCGGCGCCATGAAGGGCCTGCTCAACCCGGACTCCACCAAGGACCTGCCCACGGTCGAAGCCTGGCTGCGCAATGCGCAGGCGGCCAAGAGCGCCGTGTTCGCGCGCAAGCTCGAGGGCGCCGATGCCATGCAGGCCGTGATCGAAGAGAACATCCGGCTGCAGCTGACCCATCTCCGATCCCACCCCGCCGTCGCGGCCGCGCTCGCCAACGATGCGATCAACCTGCTCGGCTGGGTCTACGACATCGGTGACGGCACGATCACCGTGCTCGACGAAACGGACAACACGTTCATTCCCCTGTCCGAAGCGATCAAGCGCGAGCACAAGGCGTGATCCTTCCCGGCCGCGCGCACCTGGGCCACATCCTGCGGTATGTGGGCAAGCCGCTGATCTGGCTGCTTGCGTGGGACGTGGCCGTGACCGCTTTCTGGTTCGTGATGCATCCCCGGTGGACCGCGGAGTTCCCGGCCCTCCCCCTCACGCTGCTCGGCTCGGCCGTGGCCGTCTACCTGAGCTTCCGTAACACCACCGCCTATGCGCGTTGGTGGGAGGCGCGCACGCTCTGGGGCGCGATGGTCAACGCCTCGCGCACGCTTGCCCGTGAGGCCTTGACCATGCTGCCGGAGCGCGCCGCCGCGGTCGCCGTGGCACATCGCCAGATCGCCTATGTGCATGCCTTGCGGCTGCACCTGCGCCGGCAGGCGCCGTGGGACGAACTATCGGCGCGCCTGCCCGCTGACGAGGTGGAAAGGCTGCGCGGCGTCACCAACGTGCCCAACGCGATCCACGCGCGCACCGGTACGTTGATCGCCGACGCAAAGCCCGATCCGATCCTGCTGACCGCACTCGCGCGCACGCTCTCGGATATCTCCAACGCCCAGGGCGGCATGGAGCGAATCAAGAACACGCCGCTGCCACAGCAGTACGCCACCTACCCCGCCATCTTCACGCATGGCTTCTGCATCCTCCTCCCGCTCGGCCTCGTCGAGACGCTGGGCCTGTACACGCCCCTGGGTTCCACGGTGGCCGGCTTCCTCTTCCTCGCCCTGCTGCAGATCGGCAACGACATGCAGAACCCCTTCGAGAACCTCGAAGACGACGTGCCCCTCACCACGCTCACCCGCGGCATCGAGATCGACCTGCGCGACGCACTCGGCGAAACGCATGGCCTCGAGCCGGCGAAGCCGATCGACGGGATCCTCTGGTAGCACGCTCTCCCGGCTGACGGCATGGTGCAGCGCATCCATGACCGTTGGCACACGACCCGGGCCTCGATTCGGATTTCAATCGATATAAATACCGGTCCCACGGAGATCTGCCCTTGCGCGCGATGCACCCGTTCGTCCTTGCCGCCGCCCTGTTGCCCGCGGCCGTCGCCGCTGCCTCCGGTCCTGCCGCCCTCGTCAATCCGCTGATCGGCACGGCTAACGGCGGCAATGTGTTTCCGGGCGCCGTCGTGCCCTTCGGCATGCTGCAGTTCTCCCCGGAAGCCTCGCCGCTCCCCGGCAAGAAGTCGCCGATCGCCGCACCGGGTGGCTACGAATACCGCGCCGACGCGATCCGCGGCTTCAGCCTGACCAATGTCGAAGGCTGGGGTTGTGCCGGCGGCTCGGGCGACGTGCCGATCATGCCGATCAGCGAGGACGTGACGACCTCTCCGTCGACCGACTTCCGGCACGCCTATGCGTCGAAGTTCTCGCACGCGAACGAGGTGGCCAAGGCCGGTCACTACCACGTGACACTCGATAACGGCGTCAMCACCGACCTCACCGCKGCCCTGCATTCGGGCGCGGCGCGCTTCGCCTTCCCTGCCGGCAAGCCAGTCAACGTGCTCGTGCGCGCTTCGGATTCCGAATCGGGCTCCGAGAAGGCGACGGTTACCATCGACCCKGCCCATCAGCGCATCAGCGGCGACGTCACCAGCGGCAACTTCTGCGGCTACATCAACGAAGCGGATCGTCGCAGCTACTACACCGTCCACTACGTGATCGAATTCGACCAGCCCTTCGCGACCACGGGCACCTGGCAGGACACCACCGTCACCAAGGGCGGAAAGCAGGCGCAAGGCGGCACGGGTTACGGCGAGAAAGGTTTTCCGGATGCCGGCAAGGGTTCGGGTGCGTGGGTCGGCTTTGCGAAGGGCACCAGCGCGGTCAACGTGCGCGTCGGCATTTCGTATGTGAGTACCGCGAACGCGCAGGCCAACCTCGACGCGGAAAACCCGAAGGGAACGACGTTTGAAGCGCTGCGTGACAAGGCGGTCGACGCGTGGAACGCACGCCTGTCACATATCGACATCGAAGGCGGCACGCCGGACCAGCGCACCGTGTTCTACACCGCGCTCTATCACTCACTGATGACCCCCAACGTGTTCAGTGACGTTAACGGCGAGTACACCGGTTTCGACAACAAGGTGCACAAGGTCGCCGGCACCCAGAAGGCGCAGTACGCAAACTTCTCCGGTTGGGACGTCTATCGCTCCCAGCTGCCGATGGTCGCCTGGCTCGAGCCGAAGACAGCGAGCGACATCGCGCAGAGCCTCTACAACCAGGCCCAACAGAACAACGGCGTGTGGGACCGCTGGACGCACAACAACGGCGGCACGCATGTCATGAACGGCGATCCCGCCGCCGCCGCGGTCGCAGGCATCTATGCCTTCGGCGGCCGCGACTTCGACGCCAAGGGCGCCCTCGCCTCGCTCGTCCACGCCGCCGACAACCCGACCGCCCTCGACCTGTCGCACGACGGCTGCGAAGTCGAATGCGTCGGCCAGCGTCCCGGCCTCGATGCGTGGCTCAAGCTGCATTACATCCCGGTCGGCGCACCCGCATGGGGACCGGCTGCCGACACGCTGGAAACCGTCGCGGCCGAGTTCGGCATCAGCTCACTGGCAGCGCGCCTCGGTGACACGGCCACCTCACAGCGTTTCCTCAGCCGCGCCCAGTACTGGCGCAACCTGTTCGACCCCAAGGCCACGCCCGAAGGCGGCTACATCCGCAATCGCAACGCGGACGGCAACTGGGCGCTGATCAAGGACGACGACAAGGAGGCCCCGCATGCGTTCACGCCGTCGACCGAAGACGGCTTCGTCGAAGGCAGCGCGGCACAGTACGTGTGGATGGTGCCGTTCAACGTCGGCGGTCTGTTCGACGCCATGGGCGGACGCGAGAAGGCGCGCAAGCGACTCGACGCGTTCTTCTACCAGCCGGACGGCACGTTCGCCGTCACCAAGTCCGGCCCGCTGCATGCGGAGCTGGATAACGAACCGTCCATCGGCACGCCCTGGCTCTACAACTTCGCCGGCCAGCCGTGGAAGACGCAGGAACTCGTGCGCCGCGTGCTCGACACCATCTGGGTGAATGCCCCCAACGGCATTCCGGGCAATGACGATCTTGGCGAGATGTCGTCGTGGTACGTCTTCGCCGCACTGGGCGTGTATCCGTCCATTCCGGGTCGTGCCGAGATGGTCGTGGGCAGCCCGCTGTTTACGAAGGCCACCGTGCATCGACCGGATGGCGATGTCGTGATCGAAGCGCCGAACGCTGGCATGGGCAAGCCCTATGTCACGGCCCTGAAGGTCGACGGGAAGGTCAGCACGAAGTCGTGGCTGCCCGAGTCCTTCGCGCTCAAGGGCGGCAAGCTGGAGTTCGAGTTGTCGGATAAGCCGAACAAGGCCTGGGCAACGAAAGCGGCAGACGCCCCGCCCTCGTTCGACAAGAAGTAATCGCTCATGCTGTTGTAGGAGCCGATTCATCGGCGATTGGG
>NZ_JBFUJE010000097.1:0-11240 GCF_056401535.1 Luteibacter sp. P4_E6
TTCGTATGCGAATTATCACGATCTGGCGCTGGCGATCTACGGATGGGTCTCGTCGAAAGAGGGGCGACGTGAGGAAAAGCTGCTCGCCAACGAGGTCTATGCCAGCCCGATTGCGGAAGCGCATATTGACACCTTGCTTGGGAAGATAAGCGCCTGGATCGCTACCAGGCCGGGGCACGCAGCCATCACCGCCGATCTGGCCAGTGTGACGCCGCAGGGCACGACATGGGCTGATTACGCCGATTGGTTCAACCATGTGCAGGCTGYGGACAAGCGCCCGATAGCGGCGAGCTTTCATCCCGTGTTGCAAGCCCCGGGTCGGCATTCCATGCGCGACAAGATTGCGACCTTCCACGACGTGATGAATTACTTCGTGCGCGGGAAGGGCACGCACGGTGCGGGCATGCTCGATCTAGGCGCGGCGGGTGGCCTGGTGGACTTCGATACATTCCAGACCACGACCCTGTTAGGAAGGGTTGCCCATGCACGCCCACGCAACACGTTCCTTGTGCGAGATCGGCTTGGGTTCGCTCCGGTAGGGCTCGCCGACGTGGGGGTCTCGACGGAGGAGCAGCATCCCGGCTTTATCTACGCGCGCAGCCACCAGATTCCCATGTGGGCGCGCCATTCTTTCACGGCCGCGCGCATGATGCGCCTGGCGGAACAGGCCGGTGCCACGCATGGAGAATTGACCGCGGCCGCTTATTCGATCACGGCGTTCTGGCGCAAGGATTACGATCATCGCTCGCTGCCCTATCACACCTTGCACGAAGTCATGGATTTCAGGCCGCATTTCGGGCTCCTGACGGGTGCTGCTTATCCGTACAATCCGCTGACCCGTTATGCAGACGCGCGCACCTTCCTCGATCCGCTCCCACGGCTGATGCCGCGGCTGACTTTGGTCGCGAACTCCGCGAACTGGAACAACCGGGCCAGGCTCCACCGGAACGATGCGGCGCCGGATTCCATCATTGAGATCCGCGCCGAGCTAGGCACGGCGCATACGAACGTAGATAAGTTGTTGGCGATCAAGAACGAGATCGCGGGCAAGACTGGTTTCAGTTTGACCCGGACGAGCCAAGCCAGACGTTTCTACACCATCCTGGCGCACATACCGGACAACGTGAGCCTTTACCAGGCCGCCGGCACCACCTCGGCAGTCAATTCGCAGATCGCGACACGGCTCAGTCTGGTGTTGCGCAATTTGATCGCATTCAACCCTTGAGTCGTTGCATGCGGGGAGCATGAACGAAGAGGCCACCGCACGGGTGGCCTAAGTCACTGAATAAATGGTGGCTCGGGACGGAATCGAACCGCCGACACGGGGATTTTCAATCCCCTGCTCTACCAACTGAGCTACCGAGCCACAGATGCCTGCAACGAGTGTTGCGGCGAGTGGAGCCGCGTATTAAATCCGTTGCGGGCGTCGGCGTCAAGCCTCTCGTTCGGGTGGAACGTAGCCGGCGGGCTGTACCACGTCGCCGCCGAACAAGTACTTCTCCATTTCGCCGCTCAGAAAGCCGCGGGTCTTCGGATCGAGCGGGGACAGGCGCATCTCGTTGATCAGCATGGTCTGGTGGCTGAGCCACTGCGCCCAGGCCTCCTTGGAGACGTTCTCGTAAATGCGCTTGCCGAGGTCACCGGGCCAAGGGGCGAAGTCGAGGCCTTCGGCGTCACGGCCGAGCTTTACGCAATGAACCATGCGCGTCATGGGGATATCTCCGGAAGGTTGTTCAGCAGCGTGCGCACCGGGGCGGGCAGGCCGAGCGAGGCGATTTCGTCCCGGTCGCACCAGCGCTGGTCGGGGCGGTCGGCCACGGCGGTAAGCGGGGCGGCATGGTCGAACAGGATGGGCGAAACGTCCAGCCGGTAGTGGCTGAAAACGTGGGTGAAGGCGGGCAGGGGATCGGCATCGCGAATGCGTGCGAGCCGCGATGCGACCATGCCGGCCGCCGACACGTCGTCCGCTTCAGGCAGGCTCCAAAGGCCCGACCAGACGCCCTGCGCACCGCGCTTCTCAAGCAGGATGCGACCACGAGCGTCGCGCAGAAGCAGCATCGACAGCGCGCGCGTCGGGATCTTCTTGCCCGGCTTCGCGGTGGGGAGCGTTGCCGTCAGTCCGTCGCGCAGCGCAACGCAACGGGCGGCCTGCGGGCATAGCGGACACAGCGGCTTGCTGCGCACACACACCGTGGCGCCGAGGTCCATGATCGCCTGCGTGAAGTCCGCCGTGCGCGTGGCCGGTGTGTGTTCGTCCGCAAACGCCCACAAACGTTTTTCAACGGCGCTTTCACCGGGGTGGCCGGGAACGCCGTGGTAACGCGTCAGCACGCGCTTGACGTTGCCGTCCAGGATCGGGAAGCGCAGCCCATAGGCCTGCGCGAGGATCGCGCCGGCCGTCGAGCGACCAATACCCGGTAACGCCAGCAAGGCATCGATGTCGCGCGGCAACGCTCCGCCGTGGCGCTCGACGCACAACTGCGCGGCACGATGCAGGAAGCGCGCGCGGCGGTAGTAACCAAGACCGGACCACAGCGCCAGCACAGTGTCTTCGTCGGCTCCGGCCAGGGCAGCGAGCGTGGGCAGCCGGTCCACGAAGCGTTGGAAGTAACCGATGACAGTGACCACCTGGGTCTGCTGCAACATGATCTCCGACAGCCACACCCGGTACGCGTCGCGCGGGTGCTGCCAGGGAAGATCCTTGCGGCCGTGATGGTCGTACCAGCGCAACAATTCGGTGGCGAACGTGTTCATGGCGCACCCGCCGGCGCAGCGGCTGTCGAGGTCGCGGCCGGCGCCATCGAGCCGGGAACGGACCGCACTCGCAAGCCCTTGACATGCACACTGCCGATATCGACCTGGGCGGCGTCGATCGTGCCCTCCACGGGTGGCAGCGTCGGTGGCTGTCCCGCTTGCATGCCCGACCACCAGTCGGCCAACGCCAGTGGCGGCAGGTGCAGATCGGCATGATCCTGGGCGCCGTCGATCTTCAGCCCTATCGATAGCGGATCCTGCTGGTTCGCGGGTGTCACCCCGAGGACCACGTCATACGGCGCAGCCTCGCTGCGCGTCACCCGTCCGGCCATCGAGGCGCCGACATCGGCGCCGCCGCGCCACGTGGCATCGCCGTGCAGCTTCGCGCCGAAGTGGTTCTTGCTACCAGCATCGATGTCGAGATCGCCGAGCGTGAGCACGCCGTGGGCGAGCGACGGCGTGGTCGCGATAGTAAGCGAATAAGGTGTTTCGTCCGCCGTRCTCGCATCGAGCGCCAGCGTGAACCGATGGTTGTTGGCGAGACGACCGGCATCGATGTCGACATTGGAAAGCAGGAGGCGGTTACCGCGCAGCAAGGTGCTTCGCGACACGCGGAATCCGGCATCGATTTCAGGCAGGATCGCGCCTGCGGTCGAGGGACGTGGGGGCAATGTGTCGAGATACGCGGAGACGGCGTCGATATCGATGCGCGCGCCTTCTACCTCGAGTCGCGAGATCGTTGCCTCGCCACCCAGAAGGGTGCGCCATGGGAGGACCAGCTTCCCGCGCGCCGCGACGATCAGTGGCGTGTTACCGCCGTTGCCGTGCAGGGTGATGCCGTCCAGTTCCAGCGAGGGCTTTGGCCACAGGGTGGGACTGGCCGGATTTGCCAGCGTGAGGTCGAGGCCGGAGGCGCGCGCACGAGACTGCAAGAGTGCCGTGAAGCGCTCCGGCTGCAGCACCACATACATGGCGATCAGGGCCGCGACGATAAGCGCGGCGGCGATGCCGGCGACGGCGAGGAGGCCGATGCGCAGTCGACGGTTCATGGCCGCGACGCTTGCGATCCGGCGCTCACTCAGCCACCGAGGCTCGCCGGCAACAGCCCGTCGACAAAGGCTTCGGCATCGAAAATACGGAGGTCGGTGGCTGTCTCGCCGAGTCCCACATAGCGGATCGGCAACTTGAATTCACGGGCCAGTGCGAAGACCACGCCACCCTTGGCGGTGCCGTCGAGCTTGGTCACGACCAGTCCGGTAACGCCCGCGGTCTCGCGGAACTGACGGAGCTGGCTGATGGCGTTCTGCCCTGTCGTGCCGTCGATCACCATGAGCACTTCGTGCGGCGCGGCGGCGTCGAGCTTCTTCATCACACGCCCGATCTTGCCGAGCTCGTCCATCAGGCCCCCCTGCGTGTGCAGGCGGCCCGCCGTATCGGCGATGAGCACCTGCGTGCCGCGCGAGCGGGCGGCCTGGAGCGCATCGAAGATGACACTGGCGGAGTCCGCGTCCTGGCCCTGGGATACGACGGGTACCTTGTTGCGTTCGCCCCAGGTCTTGAGCTGCTCGACGGCGGCGGCGCGGAACGTGTCGCCAGCAGCCAGCATCACGCTGCGACCTTCGTCCGAATAGCGACGGGCCAGCTTGCCGATGGTCGTGGTCTTGCCCACGCCGTTGATGCCGACGGTGAGGATCACGAAGGGGCTGGATGTGGTTACGTCCAGCGGTTTTTCTACCGGCTTGAGCAAGGTCACGAGCTCACGACGCAAGGCTTTCAGCAGATCCCCGGCGTCGGCGAATTCGCGCTTGTGCATGCGCTTGCGCAGGTCCTCGACCAGGTTGCTGCTGGCTTCCACGCCTACATCGGCGGTGATCAGGGTGGTTTCGAGCTCGTCGAGCAGGTCGTCGTCCAGCTTGGGATGACGGACGAAGAGCGTGGTCAGACTTTTGGCGAAGCCGCTTCCGGAAAGACGCTCGCGCCAACTCCGCTTCGCCGGCTGAGCCGCCTCGACAATCGAGGCCTCCTCGACATCGGGTTCGACCTCGGGGGCCTCGGGCTCGGGCAGGACGGTTTCGGCGAGGGCCTCGGACACCGCCGGGCCAGCGTCGATCGAGGCGGCGTCGGCAACCTTCTCCGCGCGCTCGTCAGGTGGCGCGACGTCGGGCGTCGCGATGGGTTCGACGGGCTTCTTCTTCCAGAACTTGAGCATTGCGCCAGCGATTCAAAGACAATAGGCGAATGCTAGCACTCCCGCCCTCACTGGCCGCTGAGCGATGAGCGCGTCAGGCCGCGTCCGCATCATCGGCGGAACCCTGCGCAACTCGCGCCTGGATGTCCCCGACCTGCCAGGACTCCGGCCCACGGCCGATCGCGTCCGCGAGACGCTGTTCAACTGGCTGCAGCCCGTTGTCGGCGGGGCGCGCTGCCTCGATCTGTTCGCCGGAACCGGGGCGCTTGGCATCGAGGCGCTGTCGCGGGGTGCCCGGGCCGTCACCTTCGTCGAGCGCGACGCGCGACTGGCGGCCGCCCTCAAGGCGAATCTGGCCCGTCTCAAGGTGGAAGGCGAGGTCGTCGGCGACGATGCCTCGCGGTGGCYGCGTGGTCCCGGCCGGCCGTTCGATGTCGTCCTGCTGGATCCGCCCTTCGCCCTGGATGCCTGGGAAACGACGGCACGGCAACTGGAGGACGGCGTCTGGATCGCCGCCCATGGCTGGATATACGTGGAGGCGCCACGCGGCGCGGCCCTGAGCCTGCCCCACAACTGGTTTCCGCACCGCCAGGGTCACGCGGGGGAGGTGGCCTACGCCCTCTATCGCCGCACCCCGGCTGATCCGTTAAGCTAGCCCGCGCTTTCCTTCGACCCGCCTTCATGACTCCTCTGCCGGCCAATCCGCGACTTGCCGTTTATCCCGGCACGTTCGACCCGATCACCAACGGTCACGCCGATCTGGTGTCCCGTGCTGCGCCCCTGTTCGACCGCATCGTGGTCGCCGTGGCGGAGAGCCGTAACAAGGGTCCCGGTTTCAGCCTTGGTGAGCGCATCGCGCTGGCTCGTCTGGCATTGGCCGACCTGCCCAATGTGGAAGTTCGCGGTTTCGACTGCCTGCTCGCCCATTTCGTCGCCGAAATCGGCGCGGGTGTGATCCTGCGTGGTTTAAGGGCCGTGTCGGACTTCGAGTACGAATTCCAGCTGGCCAGCATGAACCGTCACCTGATTCCCCAGGCCGAGACGCTGTTCCTGACGCCGGCCGAGCAATACAGCTTCATTTCTTCCTCGCTAGTGCGTGAAATCGGTCGCCTGGGTGGCGATATCTCCGGCTTCGTGCATCCGGCGGTGCAGCAGGCCATGCGCCAACGCTGGCGCAACTCTTGAAAACAAAGGTGATCATCATGCGTAAGTTCGTCCTCGCCGCGTCCGTGGCCCTGACCGCCGCCCTGGCCCTCTCGGCCTGCAACAAGTCGGAAGACGCCGATCAGGCTGCCACCACGCAGGAAGCCGCCGTCGCCAAGCCGACCAATCCGACCGATACCAAGGCCTGGAGCCAGTACTTCGGCCAGATCGTGCGCAAGAACATGCAGGGCATGACGGCTGACCGTCCGTTCCCGTACTTCGTTCCGGCCGGCGACGACCAGGCTGGCCAGGACGGTCGCGCTCGCCAGCTCGACAACGTCCAGGGCACCGTTGCCCGCGGCGTCACCCCCGGCAACATGCTCGTCTTCGGTGGTCCGGAGTCGGCCAAGACCGCCGACCTCATCGTCGCCGCCTTCAAGGGCGCGAACGCCGGTTCGTTCAAGAACGTCATCGTGCTGTTCATCGGCGACCAGGCTGACCAGCAGCGCGTCGCCGATGCCTTGGCCCCGAGCGGCGCCACATACCGCTTCGTCGCGTACTGATCGACGTCCCGGTGGCGAAGAGAGGGCGCCGCACCAGCGGCGCCCTTTTTTTGTCCGCGCCTACCCCGTCTTAGGGGTAAAATGGTAGCTATGTCCCTGATCATTCTCGACACCTGCGTCAACTGCGACGTCTGCGAACCCGTGTGCCCGAACAAGGCCATCTCGCTTGGCGAGGTCTATTACGAGATCAATCCGGACCTGTGCACCGAATGCGTGGGCCATTTCGACGTTCCCCAGTGCGTCGAGGTCTGTCCGGTCGAGTGCATCCCGAACGATCCGGACCGCGTCGAATCGCGTGACCAGTTGATGCTCAAGTACGAGCACCTGATGGCGAAGGCCGCCTCGTAAGCCCTTGCCCGGTCTCATCGGTTAATCTCGCCGATAGCGATATCCCTTCCCGGAGCGAAACCCCATGGTCCATGCCCCGTCGTGGCGCGTGCTCGCCGCGAGTCTCTTTCTTGTTGTCGGCGCAGGCTGCGCCAGCGCCCAGAACGCACCGCCGCCGTCGAAAGGCCCCGGCCACGCCGCCATCGCCAGCGCCAATTACCTGGCCACCAACGCGGGCTTCGAAGTGCTCGGCAAGGGCGGCAACGCCTTTGACGCAGCCGTCGCGGTTTCGTCGACGCTCGCCGTGGTCGAACAACAGAGTTCGGGCATCGGCGGCGGCTTCATGGCCTTGTTGCATCGCGCTTCCGACAATCGCGACGTATTCATCGACGCACGTGAAACCGCGCCGAAGGCCGTCGACATGAAGGTCTATGTGGGCAAGGACGGTCAGCCGAACCGGGACGTGTCGACCAATGGCCCGCTCTCCGCCGGGATTCCGGGTGAGCCCGCCGGCCTGGTCTGGATGGCGGCGCACTACGGCAAGCTGCCGCTGTCGGTCTCCCTCGCTCCGGCCATCCGCATCGCCACCGAAGGATTCCAGCCCGACGCACGCTTCCTCGGCACCATCGATGACCGTAAGGACGTGCTCGCACGCTATCCAGCATCGGCGGCCGTCTACCTTCCGGGCGGAAAGGTGCCCACCGCCGGCTGGACGCTCAGGCAGCCGGATCTGGCGAAGACCCTGCAGCGTCTCGCGGCGAAGGG
Source organism: Luteibacter sp. P4_E6 (assembly GCF_056401535.1). Classification (NCBI taxonomy): domain Bacteria; kingdom Pseudomonadati; phylum Pseudomonadota; class Gammaproteobacteria; order Lysobacterales; family Rhodanobacteraceae; genus Luteibacter; species Luteibacter sp. P4_E6. The sequence goes on from NZ_JBFUJE010000097.1 coordinate 7,741, forward strand.
GCACGACGGTTTCTATAAGGGCGAAACCGCGAAGCTGCTCGTGGACGCATCCCGTGGCGCTGGCGGCAACTGGACCGCCGCCGATCTCGAGGCTTACCAGGCGAAGGAGCGCCAGCCGCTGAGCATCGACTACAAGGGTTATCGCATCGTCACCGCACCGCCGCCGTCGTCGGGTGGCGTGGCGATTGCCGAGGTGCTCAACATCATGTCGGGCTTCGACCTGGCCAAGCTCGATCTCGCCCATTCGACGCATTTGACGATCGAGGCGATGCGCCGCGCGTTCCGCGATCACAACGAATACCTGGGCGATCCCGACTTCGTGAAGATGCCGCTCGACATGCTGCTCTCGGCGTACTACGCCGACGGCCTGCGGGCGACGATCTCACCGGACAAGGCCACGCCGTCCGATCTCCTGCCGACCTCGATGGCGCCCGAGCCGGGCATGCACACCACGCACTTCTCGGTGATTGACGCCGACGGCAACATGGTCGCCTCCACCCTCACGGTGAACCTGGAGTTCGGCTCGGCCTTCATCGCCAAGGGCACCGGTGTGGTGCTCAACGACGAAATGGATGACTTCGCCCTCGTGCCGGGCCAGCCCAATGCCTTCGGCCTGCGCGGCGCGCTGGCCAATGCGCCGGAACCGGGTAAACGCATGCTGTCGTCGATGTCGCCCAGCTTCGTTTTCGGTGCCGACCGTACGGCCGTGATCGGCTCGCCCGGTGGCTCGACCATCATCACGCAGGTGCTGGAGGGCATTCTCGCCTTCATTGACGGCAAGAGCGCCTCCGAGATCACGGCGCAGAAGCGCTATCACCATCAGTACCTGCCCGACCGCGTCGATGTGGAAGCTGGCGTTTTCGACGATGCCACGACCAAGGCGCTGACGGACATGGGGCATGTACTGCGGAACCGCTCGCCCTGGGGATTCATGAACGTGGTGACCTGGGACCACCGGACGAACAAGCTCGACGCCGCCAGCGATCCGCGTCGCCCGTCGGGCCTGGGCAAGGTGCAGTAAGGTTGCCTGCATGAAGCTATGGTCACTCATCGGCAACTCGCAGCGGCTCGACGGCGGTGCGATGTTCGGCAATGCGCCGCGCGCCATGTGGTCGCGTTGGGTGGCGCCGGACGCGGAGAATCGCATCCCGCTCGCCTGTCGCTGCCTTCTCGTCACCGGGCTCGATGGCAGGAACGTGCTGTTCGAGACGGGCATCGGCGCCTTCTTCGACCCGGCCATGCGCGAACGCTTCGGCGTGGTCGAAGATCGCCACGTGTTGCTCGATTCGCTCGCCGAGGCCGGTCTTCGTCATGAGGACATCGACGTCGTCGTGCTGTCGCACCTGCACTTCGATCACGCAGGCGGCTTGCTGGCGCCCTGGGTGGAAGGGTGCCCGGCGACCCTGCTGTTTCCGAACGCACGCTTTCTGGTGGGCGCCGATCACTGGGAGCGTGCACGCGATCCGCATCCTCGCGACCGCGCCTCGTTCATTCCCGAACTGATTGGTCTGCTGGAGGCGAGCGGCCGGCTCGAACTTGTCGAGGCCGGACGGCCCTCGTCACTGGGCGACGCCGTGCGCTTCGAATTTTCCGAAGGCCACACCCCGGGCCTGATGCTCGCGGAGGTGGGTGGCGTGGCGTTCTGCGCCGATCTCATCCCCGGCCGGCCATGGGTGCACTTGCCGGTGACGATGGGTTACGACCGTTGGCCGGAAAAACTGATCGATGAGAAACGGGTGTTTCTCGACGACAAGATCGCACGTGGCGTAAAGCTTTTCTTTACCCACGACCACGGTTGCGCCATGGCGTCCGTGGAACGGGACGGTAAAGGCCGTTACACGGCTGCCGATATGCATGAACGACTAAGCGGCATCGAAGCGTAAGGACGCCGATAGCGGGCACGGGGGCAGGATGAAGTCGAAACACAAGATGAAAGACACGGGCATGGCCTGGAGCGCGCGCGTTACCGGTGCCGTGCTATTGCTTGCGGGACTGGGCCTGATCGCCTGGAACGAACACCGCGTCATGGACTACGGCGCAGCGATAGCGCGCCACGGTTCGCCGGTGCTGGACCTGGGTGCAGAGGGACGGCCCTCCGCCGGGCAGTACGGTTCGATGACGCGTGTCAGTGGCACGCCACAGATTCTCGACGCACCGCGCGATCCGGAGTTCAACGTCCGGGCCGATTCGCCGATCCTCATCCGTCACGTGGAAATGTTCCAGTGGCGCGAGATCACGGTGGGGGGCAGCACGCATTACGAACTGGACTGGGTCGATCGCCCCATCGATGCGACCAACTTCGCCAAGCCGGCGGGACACGTGAATCCGGGTGCCTTCCCTATCCAGGGGCGTCAGTTCGAAGCGGGTGAAGTAAAGCTGGGCAACTTCAAGCTGTCCACGCCGATCATCCGCGCATTCCCCGGACGGATCGACATCGCGCCTGACGAACACAAGCTGCCAGCGAACCTGGCTGCGACCTTCCAGCGCGTGGACGACAAGCTCGTGACGAGCAGCAAGCCGTCCAATCCGCGCCTGGGCGACCTTCGGATCAGCTGGGAAGCCGTGCCGGTGCAGTCGATGACGGTGCTGGCGCGCATCGACGGCGATACGCTGGCGGCGCGTGAGCCGAAGGATGGCGATCCCGGCTTCGATGTGCAGGTGGGCGACCGCAGTTTGCTCGACGTTCTGCCCGCCCTGCCCGAGCCGCCACAGGCGGTGCTGCTGGTTCGCCTCGCGGCGTTCGTGCTCGCGGCCCTGGGTGCGTTGCTGCTGGCATGCACAAGCCGCCTGCGCAACGATGTGCTGTTCGCCGCCGGTATCGGTGCCGTGGTGGTGCCCGCCGTGGCGGGAGTGATGTGGCTGGCTGGCGACGCGATGACGGCAAGCGTATGGTTGCTCGTTGCCGTGCTCGGCGCGGGCCTGGCGATCTGGCGCGTCCAGCAGCGCTCGGCATTGCCGTCCGACTGACCCCTCAGGAGCGAGACCATGCGTATCACCGGCCTTTACGCGGCACTGCTGACCCTGCTTATTCTCGGCCTGGCGGTCCGCGTGATGCTCATCCGCCGGCGCACGCGCATCGGCCTGGGCGATGGTGGCGACCGTGCGGTCGCCTGTGCCATTCGTGCGCATGGCAACGCCACGGAATACGTGCCGCTGGCGTTGATCCTCCTGCTGGTTCTCGAACTCGATCAGACCGTGCCGCTATTGCTTCATGCGTTCGGCGTGGCGCTGGTGATCGCGCGACTCGTCCACGCCGTGGGTCTGTCGCGGGCAGCGGGCAATTCGGCCGGACGCGCCGTGGGGGCTGCTCTGACCTTGTTAGTCATCGGGTTGATGGCGCTGATGCTTATCTGGCAATACGTGGTGATCCACGTGATCGCCGCCTCGGTGTAGGCGCCGCTTCAGCGGCGGCCCCTTGTGGGAGCCGCTTCAGCGGCGATAGGGTGCTAGCGATAACCCGGCCCGCTGCCGCGGGATCGCCGATGAATCGGCTCCCACAG
>NZ_JBFUJE010000098.1:0-11213 GCF_056401535.1 Luteibacter sp. P4_E6
CTGCCATACCGATCGCATGGCCCTCTCCCGCCGCATAGAACGCCGCGCGCAGGACGATGTTACCGATGTTGCCGCCGCTCAATGGCGCGCGTTCGGCAAGCAGGTCCAGGTCGATGTCGTCGGCCAGCGGGGCGTCGGCCGGAAACGCCTTGCGCCACAGCTCGCGGCGCTGCGCCGCGGCGGGAAACGGGTATTCGATGATGAACTTGAAGCGACGCGTAAACGCCTTGTCGATATTGCCGAGCAGGTTGGTGGAGAGCACCACGATGCCGGGATAGGTCTCGATCCGTTGCAGCAGGTAACCGGTCTGCAGGTTGGCGTAGCGGTCGTGCGCGTCGTGCATCTCGGTGCGCTTGGCGAAGAGGCTTTCCGCCTCGTCGAAGCACAGCACGAGGTTGCCCGACTCGGCCTGGTCGAACAGCTGCGCCAGGTGCTTTTCCGTCTCTCCGATGTACTTGCTCAGCACGCTCGACAAGTCGACGCGGTACAGACCCAGGTTGAGTTCATTGGCGATCACCGAGGCGGCCATCGTTTTGCCGGTGCCGGACGGCCCGTAGAACAGCACGCACAGGTTGCGACTGTTGGCCTGATGGCCGTCGAAACCCCATTGCTCGATCACCTGGTGGCGGTTGCGCGCGTACTGCAGCAGCTCCTCCAACCAGGCGCGCGTGGTTGCCGGCAGCACGATGTCCTCCAGACGGTAGCGCGTCTTCACTTCCTCAGCGACGCTGAACTGCTCGCTGACGCTGGCGTCGCGACATACATCCAACAGGAGTCGATTCAGCGGTGCGTCGCCGTCGAGGAGGCGGCGGCTTTCCAGTTCCTTCAGTGCGGACTCGATCTGGGTTTCGGTAAACAGATAGGTGCCGGCGAGGCGATCCAGCAACTCGTCCGGTAAGGCCAGACCATGGCGCGTGGCGCCCTGCTGCCAGGTACGGCGGCGCCCGGCGGCGGTAGGCATGGCCAGCTGGATCAGCACCGGCACCACCGGATGCGCGGTGTAGCGATGCGCGCGTTCCGACAACAGTCGTGACGGTGCATTGATCGCCACGACATAACGCTGGCTTTCCAGCAAGGTGTCGAACACGGCGGCGAACAGGGCCCTCGATTCCTCGTCGGCCGCATCGCCGCTGAGGCGTTGGCACTGGGTCAGTACCAGCACGCGGTTGCACAACATGGCATTGCGGCACAGCAGGCGCACGCGCTCGAGCACTGCCGCGCGGCCATCGCCCGCGTGGGCGGCGAGCTGGGCGCCGTCCAGTTCGGCGCAGGCCATACGCAGCGACAGGAAGATGGCCGAGCACAGCTGTTCCAGTGCGTGACCATCGGGTCCCTGCAGCTGCAGAACGAAGGACATGTCGTCGGGTGCATCCCCACCACAACGCTCGACGAAACGCTGGGCCTGCTCTCGCACCGCCGGCTCGAGCGATAGCTCGTCCAGCGAGGCCACCGGATCCAGTTCGCGCAGCGTTTCGTACAGTTGCAACTGCGGCACGGCGCGGGCGCACAAATAGCCGGATAGCGTCTCATCGAGACGGAATCCGCCGCGCAAGCGCGACACGTCGGAGCGGGGTTCCCATTCAAGAACGCTCCACCGGCGTGAGGCATTGTCGGCAAGAAGAACCGTGTGCGCCTGCGAGGGATCGTCCAGCAAGTAGGACAGCGCGGAGAGCGGCAGCCAGCCCTCAGCCACACGCTCTCCCTCGGCCAGTTCAGCCAGCATCCCGCGATAAGCGTCATCGAGATCGGGCAACAGCGCCACCAGCATCACCTGCTGTTCCAGCGGCCCCAATGACAACATTTGCACCAGATGCACCCAAGGCACGAAGCGGTCGCTGTCGAGCAGATCCTCCATCGTCGCTTGCAACGCCTCCCACAGGGCGGTGACTTCGACATCCATGGCCATCGAAAACTGCTCGCGCAGCACACGCTGGCGTACTGCAAGGTGGCCCGTCGCCGCGGCCGCCGCCGCCGCTTCGCGGCGCGACACCGCGCGGTCGATCAGCAGGTCGGCGTAGCGGCACAAGCCTTCCAGGAAGACGGCGTTGTCGTCGGCCGGTCCCGGCGGCAGGCTCATGTCTCGTCCCTCAGCAAGGTCCGGTCGAAATCCACCAGCAGGACGATGCGCGTCTGGCTGCCGTGATTCCACGCCTCGTGCGTGGCCATGTCTTCAAACAGCAGGCTATGCCCTTCCCGCCACGGCCGGCTCTCCTCGCCGACCCGGAGATGGCAATCGCCGTCGGCCTGCAGCGCCAGGTGATAACGCACGTTCGCGTGCCGGTAACCGACGTGCGGCAGGATGCGCGTCCCGGGTGCGAGCCGCGAGAATCCCGCATTGACCACGCCGTCCAGCGACCGCAGCAGGTCGGCGGTCTGCGGGCAGAAGACACAGTTCTCCAGCAGGCGCCGGCGCTGTGCGACCATCCCATAGATGTCCCAGCCGTGGTTGTAGAGCTCCACCTCCGGCCATGCGACGAAATCCGACGATGGCAGTGCGAGACATTCGTCGCGGATAAGGCGCCAGTGTTCGCGCAATAGCGCGGTGGCAGGCAAGGCATGGTCCGGATAGAACATGGCGTCACTGCTCCTGCACCGGTTCCTGCGAGCCGTTGCCGACCAGGCGCGCAAGCGCCCGGGTCAGCAGGCGCATCCGGGTGGCGTCGAAGGTCAGCCCCGTCACCTCTTGCAGCGTGCGCAGGAACAGTCGGATGTTGTCGCTGATCGTCTTCGCATCGTGCCGGGCCTCGTCACTGTCGTTGACCGATTCCAGTGCACGGATGGCCTCTTCCAGCAGCGTACGCTGCGCCGCCGTGAAGGTGCGCCCGGTCAACGTGGCAAACGTGTCGATCACCCCGTCGACGCGCGGCTGGTCTACCCGGTGGCCGTCCGGCACGGGCAATGCGGCCGAGCAGGCCAACGCGCCCAGCTGTCGCACGAAGGCAGTGCGCGCTTCTTCGTCGGGCGGCATGCCCGTGGCGTCGCCGAGCACGCGGGCCAGATCGCCGACGCGCTGGTCGATCGCCTTCTGTATGGCTTCCAACGAGGCCGGCGGGACCAGGCTTCCGCTTAGCGCGCGCTGGCGAAGCACCTCGAACTGCCTGGCCACCTCGGCAAGATCCGGTCCCGTCGGTGCCGCCGGCAGCGGGGCCTGCGTCATGCCGGGCCCCAGCGGCATCCAGAAGGCGACGATGTCGGCTGCCGGCTTGAATATCGTTTCCGCCAGGTACACCAGCGTCCATTGCTCGCCCTTGCGCACCGGCATGCAGATGTTGCCGAACAGCGGGAGGTAATACGTATTCGTGCCTTTCTTGGTTTTGATCACTTCCTTGGTGGTGTTGGCCGAGGCATAGGTGACGCCGGTAACGGTGGTACCGTTCTGTACGGTACAGCTGACCAGGCCGGCGAAGTTCGCGCTGAAGTCGCTCGAGAAGGTGCCGATCGTGGCCTGGATGAAGCCATCGGTCGCGGCGATGCCGCTTGCCTGGTTCTTGGTGAAGGTGATCGGCTGGCGTGCGCCGAACAGCGTGACGCCGCCCTTGTCGTCGACCTGCACACCGCCCACGTTCATCGATGTCGCGGCCAGCGCCTTGCCCGTCACGGTGCCACTGAGCGTCGCGCTGACGCCCTGCAGCTCCTTATCGGACACGATGTTGCCGGTGGCGTGCGCGTCGCCGCCCACTTCCAGCGGACTGGTGCCCTTGCCGGCGCCGACCACCACGTTGGTCTGCGTCACCGTCAGCAGCGACGGTCCCGTCGCGGTGCCGGCCGTGAGCACGTTGCCGCCGTCGCCCGCGCCGGCGATTTTGATCCAGTCAGTGACAGTGACGGTCTTCGCCGTCAGGTCGCCGAAGCTGCCGCCACCCTGGAAGCTCACTTTGCCATCCACCTGCAGCGCATAACGGGCATCGAGCTTCGAGAATGGTACGTTGATGGCGACCGTGTTAGGCGCCTTCTCGCTGTCCTTGGACATGTCCTGCCGATTGTTGGCCACGAGCATCGCCGGCGGTGGCGGTTTGTCGGATGCGACACTATTGCTTTGCATCACGGCGAGCAGCGCCGGCGCCACCAGGAACGCCGATACGTTGGCGGGCACACCGTGCCCCGTCGAGTCGATGACCACCAGCGTGCGGTCATCCGTCACCTTGCTGACCAACCACTGGTCCTGGTAGCCCTCCATGGTCGATGGCCGGAACTCCGGAATCAGGATCCAGTCGCCTTCGCGCAGCTCCGTCAGAAACGCCGTCTTGACGCCGGTAAGCGTGGTGCCACTGCTGCTGATGGTGCCGCTGCCGTCATTGCCATCCGGCGGCGTGGGTGCGGCGGTCTGGACCAGCTGTGCCGCTCCCGGTAGTCCGGCGCTCCCGGCAGGCAGGTACTTAAAGGAGGAGGCCCGGACAATGCTGGGAAACTGTTCGGTCAGTTCCAACTGCTCGTTCGAAACCACCGTCCGGACCTGCCGGTACTGCTTGAGAAGCTCGCCCAGGCGAATGGCATCTCCCACCTGCACCTCGTCGACGAAGGCGGTCTGCGTGCCGGTGAGAGTCACGTAGGCGACGCCGTCGGCGCCCTTGATCCCGCTATTCGAGTCGGACGGCATGGCGGAAACCAGTCCCGAACCGATGAAGCTCTGGCCTGTACCCACGCTCAGCGACGCCGGTGTATCGCGCATCTGTACGCCGACGTTGCCAGTGTCGTAGTAGATCCCACTGTACGGCGAGGACGGGTCCTGCTTGGTCCAGTAGCTGAGGATCGGCAGGTTCCGCAGTTTGCTGCCGTTGCCCTCGAACGATTTCGCTACGACAGCGTCACTGCAGGTCAAGGCGCCGGCCATGACATCGCCGTTCACGTCCAGCGTCACGCGCGGTACGGCGTCGCCGTTGAGCGCGATGCCGACACGGCGATCCGGCGTTATCGTCAGCGCGGAGACACCGGTCGCGCCGGTCTGCGCGCCGGCCCGCACACCCAGTCCCACGCTGCCGTCGATGCCGATGTTGAGCAACTCACCCACCGTGCCAGTGGCGGAGAAGCTGACCAGTGTGGCGCGCACGTAGCTGAAGCGCGCCGGCACCAGGAGGTCTTGCTGGAAGGCCTGCACCATCTGGAACTGCGCCGGATCGCTGGTGGCGCCGCCGATCACCGCCTGCTGCGGAGTGAGTACCGCCGCACCCGCCGGCAAGGTGGGAATCACCAGGTCGCCCGGGCGCAGCGGCGGATGGATCGCGTGCTCGAACCTCAGCAGCCGCCCCTTGGTGGTGATGCTGCCGACGCCCTCGGTCACGATGCGCTCGACCTGCAGGTTTGCCTGCGGCTGGTCCACGCCGACGCCCACGTTGCCGCGGGTAGCGAGCATGCCGTCGAACTGTGCGCGCGCGGTCTCCACGCTGAGGTAGTCTTCCAGCCCGCTGTCCTCGCGCTTTGCACGAAGGCGCACGCCGGGCAACACGGCGACGGACACGTCGGCACTGCCGTCGATACCCGCTCCTTCGGTGACCAGATCCACCATGCCCAGACGCGAGCCGACGTAGCGTCGTTCATGGCGACCCTGCTTGAAGGTCAGGGCGTTGACGGCATCCTGCGAAGTAAGGTTGACGACGGCCAGCACGATGTCGATGCCCGGATCCCGAAGCGTCGGCGTGCAGGTCAGCAGCGGCTGCTGCACCACACGCTTGTAGCCCATGACGCCGCTATCGTCGGTCAGGTCGCTGTACACCTCGTGGTAGCGGATCACCAGGTAGACGAACGCGTTGTCCCCGGTGCCTTCCACGCGAACCACCTGCGGCTCGGTCAACACGATCTGGCGGCCAAGGCGGTCGATCGCCATGCCAGCGGTGATCCGTACCTGGTTGGCCTGGCTTGCCTGCCAGCTCACCTCCAGCCCGCTGGCGATGCCCCAGGTGTGCAGGCTGCTGTTGACCAGTGCGAGCATCTCCATGTTGTACTGCTGCTCGCACGTGAAATCGGCGGTAAGCAACGACTCGCCGGTGAAGTAGTTGTTGCGCTTGATCGGTGGCCGGCCCTGATCAGACATATGCGATCCACTCCACGGCAATAGGCGCGCCATCTGGCAGCGGGGCGAGCACCGCGGTCAGGGTCAATGTGAACTCGTTTCCGCTGATGTCGCTGATCGCCGTGGCATACGGCAACGTGCCTTGCACGGTGACCATGACCCGCGGCGGCTCGGGGAAAGTCGGTCCCGGCGCCCGATGCGCGCTGTAAGGCACCGTCACGGCGACGCTGTCGCCCTGACGGCGCAGCGCGCCGGACGGCACCATCACCCTGCCCTGCATCGTCCTCGCGCCCTCGGCGCGCAGTGCCTGCGGCATCACCACCGCGGCACCGAGATTGGCCGGCAGCCGGCTGGTCACCGGCATGCGCTGGTCGGTCACGCCGGTGATCCCGCCGTTGGCCATGGCGATCTCCGCCAGCAGCAGGCTATGCGCAGGCAGACCCCCGAGCGTGTCGGCCACGGTGAGCACGCCGGCCATGTTCTGCACGTTGGTCTGCCCGGACACCGGCTGCGCCGTGGTGGGAAAGGAGATACCCACGTAACAGGGATTGGCCGCCGTGGTCGGCACCGTTGCCGCGCCGCTGTTATCCGGCAGCACCACGAAATGGCCCAGATCGTCGAAGCCCGCACCCCCACTCACCGCGAGACTGTTACCGCTCGGGTTGCTCACGAGCAGGCCGTTGAGCACCCCCGGCGTGTAGAGCAGCTGGTTCTGCAGTTGCATCCAGTTGACGAAGTACGACTGCGCTTCGTTCATTAGCGCGGAGGTGAGGAACGTGCCGTCGGTGTAGACCACCGTATAGGCCACGTTCGCCGCGATCACGGGGGTCGGCGGGGACACGGAGACGCCCGCCGGCTGGACGGTAATCGCTTGCGGGGATGGCGGGCTGGTCTGATTCATGGGGGTGATGTCTGCGTGCCCAGGAGGGCGTTGGAGTTGAGTACAGGTTGATAGATCGCATCCGCGCGCAGTGCCGAGGCGCCGAGGATCTGCAACTGGTAGCGTGTCGCTGCCGGCCGCTGGGCATCGAGCACGGTGGTGATCTGCGCGAGCAGCGCCTGTATCTGCTGGATGCCGGTGGCATCGGGCACGAGTTTCGCGTTGCCATACGCCGGCAACACCACTTGCACCACGAACAGCCACGGTGCGTAGCCGGAAACCAGCGGCATACCCGGCTGGTAGGCACAGCGCAGCACGAAGCTACCGGGCTGCGAGGCGTTGTCTTTGAGCAGGATCGGTGGCGGCGCGGGATGGAGTACGTTGACGGTCACGGTGCCATAGACCGGATCGGTGGTGCCCGATGGCTTTACGCAGCTAACCTGCTGCAGCGGAAGGTCGAGCAGCAGGTTCAGCAGCATGCCCAGGCCTTGCGGCGTGCCGCGCAGGCGATACAACGCCATGCTCTGGGCGATCACGTTGCGCTTCTTGTCCAGGTCCCAGGTGCTATCCAGAGGCAGGTCCACCCAGCCGCCCAGCCACGCGAGGAACTCGTCCAGCCACGCGTTGAAAGCGGCTAGCGCATCACTCGAATACAGCGGTGAATCGATATGCCCGTCGAGTGCGCTACCGATCTCGGGCACGCCGATATAGCTGTCGAACCGTTCGAGGATCGCCGTGCCCTTTGCCGGTGGCAAGCCAGAAATCGGCGGAATGAAGGTTTCGTCGCCCGGCGGGAACAGAAAACTGAAGCGGCTGTAGAAAAGGTTACCGATCACGTCTGCGCTGAGGAGGTCCTGGATGCCCTTGCGTCCATCCAGTGTGGTGTCAGCCAGACCGGTGAGCAGCTTCTCGAAGATCAGCAGGTAGTGCGCGAGAAAGTCGTCGTCGGTCCGCGCGAATACGGCCGGCAGGTAGCGCAGGTAGCTCGAAGGCGGCATCGGCGCAGGCTGATTCATGGCGCGACCCTGGCGCGCAACTCGACACAGCGCAGCTGCGGCAGGCCACGGTAGAACGGGCCGGGCGAGCCCGGTGGTAGGTCAGCGAGCAACGCGTTGACACCCAGCTGCGCGTACTCCGGCAGGCGCGCCGTCGGCGTGTAGTCAAGCGTAAGCGATGTCAGTGCGGCCACGCCGGGCACGCTTTCGATCAGCAGCTGCACGCTCTCGGCCACCGGTGCCTCGTTGTACACCCAGCCATCCGGCTGGAAGTAAGCGAACAGCGTCGACAGCACCGCGTCGAGCACGACCAGGGGCAATACGTTCGGTGGGCAGCGCAGCTCGACGTACAGGTTGATCGACGTCAGCTGCGTGGCCCACACGTTGACGCGGTTACCCAGCAGCACGCGCGGCGCGATGTACTGGCGCACGTTGCTCAACAGCACGCTTTCTGCCGTCGCCGCATCGACAGCCGCCTTGGCGGTGGGCGGATCGCGCATGAGGACACGCCGCCACCAGCCGTGGGCATCCGGCACCGTCATGTTTCCGTTGGGCGGGAGACGATRGGCCCAGCTCGCATCGCTCAGCACGTAGAGCTGGGTCGCTTCGCCACGCGCCAGCGCATCGGCGCGCCTGACCTGCAGCGGCGTCGGTGGCGCACGCTTGCTCTTGCCCCAGTTGGCTTCGATCATGCGGTTGGCTTGCAGCGCGAGCGCCTGCACGTCATCCAGCGTCAACGCCAGGTACGGCTCGTCGCGATAGCCCAGCACCGCACGCTGCAGGTCGGCACCGGTGAACGGCGTGCCCGCTTCCACTTTCGCGAGCATCTGGCGCAGGGCTTCGAAAGCGTCGTCGTTATCCAGCACGGCCGCCTGACTGTACGGCGTGACGTTGTCGGAGAAGGCCAGGCCCAGCGCCTGACGCAGGTAGTTCTGCCTGGCCAGCAGCGGAATGGCGTTGGCCTGGTAGAGCAACGATTCGCCAATCCAGCACAACGTCTGCAGCAGCGTGATGCCCGGATCGGACGCGTTGAAATCCGTCCACTGCGTGGTGAATTGCGGAATGCGCCGGATCAGCTCCGCCTGCAAGGCAGCGCTGTCGCGCGTGTCGAGGTTCGGCARCTCAAACGCCATCGCCAGCCCCCGCCAGTGCTGCGACCGTGGTCGCCGGCGCCGCATAGGCAAGTACGCCGGCACTCCCGAACACGGGTATCTCATGGGGTGCGAGTGTCACGTTGCCGTATTGCCGTCCGTTCACCGACAGGCCGGCGATGCCATTCACCCGCGGATCCTCGCGCAGCCTGTGCGCGATCTGCGCCGACTGCACGGTCTGGCCGAATTCCCAGCCCTGCCCTGCCGGGCCACCGAACACGGGCTGCAGGAAGGCTTCCAACTGCCGCGCCAGGTCCTGCTGCAAGGCGTTGCGCTGGTCCGGTGACACGTTCGTCACGACCTGCGCGACCACGTCGATCGGTACGTAGTGTGGCYCGCGGCAGCGGATCCGCGCAGCGAGCGACGCCAGGCTGCGCGCGCCCAGGTACGCCGCCACTTCGTCCAGCAGTGCCGGCGGTGCATAGGGGCGCGAGGCTCGCGATAATGCCAACACGCTGACCTCGATGCGTCCGTCGCCGGTTTCCACCGCACGGGCACGGCTCACGGCGGGACTGGCGACACGCGCGAGTGTGTCCAGGTCGGCCAGTTGCACAGCGCGGTCGTTCGCTTTTACCTGCGGGGGTGCGGTAGCCGAGAGGTCGTTCACTGTGTCGCCGTTCACCCCGCCCTGCGCCGCGGCGTGGTTGCTCACGCTGGCGATGGTGTCATAGCCGGGTCGCAATACCGTGAGCAGGCCGGCGTCGACATTGCCGTCCAGCCCCTGCGTGTACTCGTAACGCGTGACGATGATGTTGTTGTAACCGCGCGGCGGGATCATGCCGTTCTGCCCGTCACCGAACGTCACGATGCCGGTGGCCGTATCCAGCGTGTACACGCGCGAGGTTGGCCCGCTGAAGCTGAAGGTCGGCACCTGTTGCCAGCGTCGCAACACGGTGTCGGCGCCGGCCGTGGTCGAGGACGGTGTCACCGTGAGTGCCAACTCCTCGCCAGCGGCGCCCGGGTCGGGCTGCATGCCCGCGGGTTCGGCGACGTCCAGCGCCACATCGACCAGCACCGGCGCGTGGGCGATCTGGAAGGTCTGTAGCGGCTGCTCGTTGCTGGATCCGAGGATTTCCTCCAGCACGGTCGTGCGATTGCCGGCCATCACGGTGTTGGGATAGACGCCGTACACACGGATGTCCTGCCGCGGCCGTGGATTCTCGATGCGCAGCCAGCACGCCGACTGCGAGTACAGCGTCGCTGGCCGCAGGTTGTCCGGCAGCACGAAGCTGACGATGCCCGAGCGGGTCAGCCCAGCCGTGCCGTCGTCGACCGGCAAGGGTTGCCAGGCGTGACCGTCGTAGTACGACCACGGCAGCGCCGGACCGGCTTCCCCCCGTTCCCGCACCAGATGGAAATACAGCGTCAGCGTGCCGCCGGCGGTCGCGCGAACGAAGTCCTCCGGCGAGAATCCCAGGTGGCAGACGCTGTAGCGCCCTGCCACCGGCTTATAGGGCCGGAACAGGAAGCGACTCAACGCGAACGCGTTGTACGACCACAGGCTGTTTGGCGTGGCCACGTAGGTGTAGCTCAGCGTCAGCGACTGGATGTACGGCGGGGCGTAGCTGCTGGGTGTGTAGGTGTAGGAGAAGTTCACGCCCTCCTTGCTGGTGAGGTAGTCGATCACCTCCGCTTTCTTCGCCGCCGGCAGGATCTCGCCGGGAATCGCGTCGATGGTCGCCGCCACGCCCTGGGTCGTGATGCCGCCGATGTCGCCGTAGCCGCCGCTGGCGATAACCACGCGGATCCAGCGCCCTTCGTTGCCGGCCACCGTGGTGGGCTGGATGTCCGGACACAGGAAGCGCACGCAGGTCGGGCCATTCGGATTCCCGTGGCGCAACGCGGCAGTGGTGTCGACGAAGCCGTAGGACGCTACCTGCGCCGGCGTCCCGTTGAGCGCCTGCCAGGTCGAGCCATCCCAGAATTGCCAGACCAGGGTGACCGGGTAGTCGGTGGCCACCTCGCTGAGCGCGAAGTTCAGGCAGATTTCCGCGCCCTGGCGCGCTAACAGTGCATCGCTACGAACATAGAAACCGTCTTCCACCTCCGGCGTCTGCCCGAAGGGATATGCGCCGTTGCGGATGTTGACCTGTACGGCGCCCGAGGACGCCGGTCCCGATGCGGCCTGCTCGGGCGGTATGCCGTCACCGGCCAGGGTGCAGCGCAGGCTGGTGATCACC
>NZ_JBFUJE010000099.1:0-11201 GCF_056401535.1 Luteibacter sp. P4_E6
ACGTCGGCCAGTAGTGCGTTCCAGTCGGGCACGCTGCCGCTGCCGACGCGGAAGTCGAGCGGTCGCGACACACCGAACAGGTTCGCATGGCCTTCGAAGGTGGTGATCTCGCGTGCCGGGATCATCAGCATGGTGTCGAAGTACGGTTGCAGCTCGCGCATCTCCGACACCTGCGACATGGTGTTGTGTTCGGAGATAGCGATGAACTCGAGACCGCGCTTTGCCGCGTTGGCGACGGTCAGGAACAGCGGGCAGGGCACCTTCTTCGTCCCCAATGCGTTGGGACAGCCGCCATCGCTGTGCGCCGTATGCATGTGAAGGTCGCCGCGATACCAGCGAGCTTCGGGATTGAGTGGCGCAGAGAGCCCATGTTCCGGACCGAAACCTTCGTCATCGCGCGACAACCATACCTGCGCCGTATACGTGGCCGTCGAGGCAGGGCGAATGTTCGGAATACCCAGCAGCAGTCGCCACTTGCCCGGTTCGATCACACCCGGCAGGAACGACGCCGTGGCATCCGTCGCGGAGACCGTGAAGCGACGCTTGCTTCCGCCACTCCATCCGCGAAAACCATCTTGTCCCGTGAAGCCGGTGGGGCCCAGCAGGCCGAGGTCGATGGTCGTCTTCTCCTCGCGGCCGGTGTAGGCGACATCGATGGTGATTCGCGTCGTGCCTTTCGGTACATTGAACGGCACTTCGCGATAGGTGTGCTGGTCCTTTCCCGACAACGCGCCGCGAAGCACGAGGTCGGGCGCCCGCTCCGCCGCCACGGTGGCAGCGAAGCAGGTCAATAGCAGGGCAATGAGTCCGCGCATCAGAAGCGGTACATCACGGCGGCGCGGAACGAGCGGCCGAGCAGCGGGCGCGCGATAAAGGTGTTGGCGCCGGCATCGGAGCTCGCCAATTCACCGGCACGCGGGTTGCCTTCGGTCAGGCCGAGCGAGTTGAAGATGTTGTCGGCGTAGAGATACAGCGACAGCTCCGGGGTGGCGTCGTAGCGAGCGCTGGCGCCGACGACGTGGTACGACGGCAGGACGACCGAGTTGGCGGTGTCGACGAAGCGCTTGCCTTCGTGCTCGTACGACATCTGCAGGCGGAGCTTGCCCTCCATCAGGTTCACGCCAGGTACCACGCGGTAACTCATCTTGGGCACGCGGATCAGCTGGTTGTCGTCATAGTCGCGCAACACCGGACCATTGTTGACGTTGTCCGTATAAGACAGGCCCTTGTACTTCGGATCCTGCAGTGTCGCGTTGAACTGCACGTCGAACCACTTGGTCGGGTACAGCGTGCCTTCGAGCTCGAGGCCGTAGGTCTTGGTGCTCGCGAAGCCGGTCTGCGGCGTGGACGTGTTGCCGGCGCGATCGAAGACGTTGTTGGTGAAGCTGACGTTGTCGTACTTCGTGTAGAACGCCGTTGCGTACAGATCCATGTAGCGGTCGCTGAACTTCCAGCCGGTTTCGGCCAGATCCATCGTCTGCAGCAGCGGCGTGGCGGTCGGGCTGGTGATGTAGGTGCTCAGGTTGGGCAGGCGGAAGGCCGACGTCCAACGCGCGAACAGACCCTGGCGCGGCGAGAATTGCCAGTTGGCGCCGAGCGTCCAGCCGGTCTTGGAAAACGTCTGGTCGTAGTGGGTGAACTGGCCGTTGCCGGTGAGCACGGAGGCCGCCGCCGGCGAGCCGCCGATGTCCACCGTCTGCTTGCCTTCGGTGTAGCCCTGCACATTGACCCGTTCGTAGCGCAAGCCGCCGTCGATGCGCAGCTCCGGTGTGATGGTCCACTCATCGGAGACATAGGCCGCATTGGTGTTGGACTTGCCGCTTGCGTGTTCCCACTCGTAGCCGTAACGGTATACGCCGTGATCGGTCAGCGAGCCGACGACGTTTCCGTTCGGATCCACGCCAACCAGATCGATCAGGTGTGCGTTGTCACGCACATCCGTCAGCACGGTGGACGAATAGCGGTCGAAGTCCTGCTGGAAGTTCGCGTGGTAATAGCCGAAGGTGACATCGTGCGTCTGCTCGCCGAACTCGAACTGGCGCAGGACACGCGTGTCGTTGATGAACTCGTTCACCGGCATCGTCACGCCGCGCAGGCCGTCGGTGAGAACAAGGCCGTTACCGTTCTGGTTGGCCGTGTTGAACACCTGGCCCGGGTTGTCCACGTAGCGGAACTGCAGCGCGGTGGCGCCCGGTATGAGCGAAAGGCGCTTGCTGTCCTGCGTGATGAACGACGATGCACTCTGCAAGGCGTTGGGAAAAACGCCGTTGCGCTGCGTATCCGTGGTGTTGTAGCGCATGGACTCGGCCAGCTTCCAGTCGTCGCCGAGGTCGTGATCGAACTTGAACGATACCTGCGTGCGTTTGACGTGGGTGCCTTCGCTATTGTCGAAGTTGTAGAGGCTGCCGTCGCCCTCGCGCATCTGCAGGTGTTCGGTCTCCGGGCCTGCCAGCGTGCCGTAGTTGCCGTTGAAACCCGGCACGGCACGAATGTCGCCGTTGCCATTGGTTCGCATCGGCACGCCGAGGTACAGGGCCACCTTGTCGTCCATGTGCTTCACGTCGAAGCTGATATCGCCGTTCTCGAGCTTCTTCGACAGCGTGGCGCGCAGCTGACCGCCGTCGTTGGCGCGATAGCCCGGGTTGCGCTGGCCGTCATCCACGCGCCAGAAGCCACCGACACCCAGCTTCCAGCCGCCGCCAATGGGCGTGCCGTACCAGAAGTCCAGGCGGTTCAACGAATAGTTACCCACCGTGTACTTGATCAGTCCCTCGGGTGTGTCGCCAGCCTGGCGCGGAATGAAGTTGATCGCGCCTGCCGGTGCGTTCGAATAGAAGATAGACGATGGGCCGCCGCGGACGACTTCGACGCGCTCGATGGTTTCGTCGAGGCGAAACACCTGGTCGGCGTTGAGGTAGCCCAGGGCGGGATCGTGCTGCACGGGAATACCGTCTTCGAGCAGGGTGACCGAGCCGTAGCCGTCCACCGGGATGCCGCGCGCACGGATGTTGCCCGAGGCCTCGCCGCCGGAGGATTCGACCCAGAAGCCCGGCACCGACTTGACCGCCTCGGTGACGCTCGTCGGCGCCTGCATGCGCAGGCGATCTTCGTCGATGGTGGTGATGGAGTAGCTCGTCTCGGCCTTGGTGCGGGTCTCGATGCCCGAGCGGGCAGTCACCACCACGTTGTCGAGATCGGTGGTTTTCTTCTGCGGCGGCGTGTCGTCGGCGTGGGCAGTCGAGGCGGCGGCGACGAGCAAAGCAGCGGCTAGCACCGCACGAATAGCGCGGTGGAGGGGCTTGGTACGCAACATGGGCTAACGCTCCGGGGAGGGGGCAACACAACCCGTAGGAACTTATGCGTTACTCATGACGGATCGACTCACCTCGCATGACCATGCGGTTTCAATCGTGATAAATCGTCATGGGACGCTCACAGCGTGACGACGATCACAGAGCGGGTGCGGGTGAGGCGACCGGGCCCGGCACGGAGCGGTGCGCGCAGAAAACTGAGGCTGTCGCAAGATCCTATACACTCCCGCCGCCCCCCCTTGAGCGCCGGCGCGCCGCCTTGATCCCCGAGACCACCTCCTACCGCCGCCTGCTGCTGGCCCTTTGCGTCGTCTGGGTGCTGCTGAATTTCAATGTGCTGTTCATGGGGCGGGTGCTGCCCTGGGATGCCATCGATCAGTTCTATCCCACGGTGTATTTCAACGCGCATGCCCTGCGTAGCGGCCAATGGCCCTGGTGGAACCCGTATATCTACGGCGGTTACGCCCAGATCGGCGATCCCCAGGGGATGATGTTTTCGCCGCTCCTGATGGCCTGGATGGTGTTGCGCGCAGAGCCCGGTGCCGTCTGGTTCTGTTGGGGCGTGCTCCTGCATCTCCTGCTCGGTGGTGCGGCCATGCTCGACCTCCTTCGCAGGCACGGTGCCAATGCACTGGGGTGTCTGGTCGGGGCGACGGTTTTCATGGCCGGTGGCGTGGCGGCTTCCCGGCTGGAGCACACGCCGATCGTCATTGCCTACGCCTACGTTCCCGTCGTACTGCTGGCTCTTCGCTACCTGCTTTCCCGGCCGTCGATCGGGTTCGGCTGCCTGTTGGGCTTCGCCGCCRGTGCGATGGTGACCCAGCTGGTCCAGGTGACTTACCTGTTCGTCCTGATGATCGCCGCCTACGGCGCCGTGGCGGTCGTGCGCCAGTGGTCCGCCGTTACGGTCGCGCAGCGTCGGGCGCTGGCCATGGCCATGGCGATGGCCCTGGTCGTCGCCCTCGTCGTGGGTCTGCCGCAGCTGGCTTTCAGCTGGGCGGCGATGAGCCTGTCGAACCGGAACGCATTGCCCCTCTCGTTCGCGACGGTCGGCTCGCTCGATCTGCGTACCTTCGCCTTTCTCGTCCATCCCAATGCGTTCAACGCGCAGCGTGACCTGGCGCACTCGCCCGTCGACGTGATCGAGGGCTTCCTCTATATCGGCGTCGTGCCGCTTCTGGCGTTGTTCGGGCTGAAGCGCGCATGGTCGGACGGCGCGACCCGTCGGACCCTGGTGTTCTTCGGTGCCGTGGCGGTCGCTGCCAGCCTCTACATGCTCGGAACCCACACGCCGCTGTACGGCTGGCTCTATGCCTGGTTGCCCGGGCTGGTTCACTTTCGGCGCCCCGCCGATGCGGCCTACCTGCTCAACTTTGCCCTCGCCTTCGTCAGCGGCATCGCGGCCAGCCGGATCGACCTGCAGTCACGCCGCGAGCTCACCGTCCTGCTGGTCGTTGCGACGGCCTGGCTGGCTGTCCTGGCCGCGTCGATGCATCACGGCAGTTCTTTCGTCTGCGTGGCGGTCGCCGCCTTTGCCCTCTGGCGGCTGCGAAAACCCGGCAGCGACTGGCGCGCCGCCGTCTGGTTGGTGGCGGTGCTCGTTGCGGACTACCGCAGCTTCAACCTCAATGGCACCTTCAACGAGGGCGGCGACGGTGCTGCGCGTTTCGCACGCCATCCCGCCGTGCGCTATCTGTCCGAGCAGCTCTCATCCGGCCAGGTCGGCATGGCCGATCGGATCACCACCACGAACACGAATACGAACTGGGACAACACGGTCATCGTCACGGGCATGTCGTCCACGCAGGGATACAACCCCCTGCGTTATGCGCTGTATGAAACCTGGTACGGGCCGCGAGAGAGCAGCAGCGTGCCGGCCGTGGGGGTGCCGTACAACGTCAGTCCGACGAACCGGCTGGATGATCTGCTCGGTGTCCGCTATGTGGTGGTCGGGCATCGCACCGACCTGCCGCCATATACGCCACCGCCTCAGCACCACATGGTGCAGGCGGGCAGGGATGTCGACATCTGGCGCCGCGAGACGGCCTACCCGCGCTTTCTCAACCCGACCCTGTCGCGCTCGCTGGCCGTGGATGAATGGCCGGCTGCGTCCGACTTCGAAGCGACCGACTTCGCAACGACGCTCTGGCTGACCCCCCGAGACAACGATGACTTCGTGGTGGGGCGCGCCACCTCGCTCTCATGCGGTGGCATCGTGGACGCGCGTGTCCGTGCCAGCACGCATACGCGCATCGATCTGTTGACCCGCTCGACCGAAGCAGGGTGGATCGTGGCGGGCGAGCTCGACTATCCCGGCTGGGAGGCGGAACTGGACGGCATACCCCTTGCGGTGCACCGGGCCAACGGCATGTTCCGCGCGGTCTGTGTGCCCGCGGGCGATCACAGCCTGAGCTTCGTGTTTCATCCCTGGCATCTGGTCGCCTACGCGTGGCGGCGGCAGTTCGGAACCCCCGGCACGCCGGGCTCCTGAGTCACAGAGCCAGCGCGATCACGATGCCGAGCCATAGAGCGAGGCCGACCCAGTTGTTGTGGCGGAACGCCCGAAGGCACGCATCGCGTGCGCGGTCGCGCATCAGCCATTGCTGGTACGCGAACAGGCCGGCCGTGGCGGCAAGACCGAGCCAGTAAGGCCAGCCCAGCGCCGACCGCGTACCGACCAGCAACATCGTGAGCAGGAAGGTACCCATCAGGATGCCGATGATGACCAGGTCCGCATCGGCGAAAAGAATCGCGGTGGACTTCGCACCGGCCTTGATGTCTTCCTCGCGATCGACCATGGCGTATTCGGTGTCGTAGATCACCGACCACAGGATATTGCCGATGAAGAGGAGCCAGGCGACGGGCGGCACGCTGTTGGTCACCGCGGCGAATGCCATCGGGATGGACCAGCCGAAGGCGGCACCGAGTACTACCTGCGGCAGGTTGGTGTAGCGCTTGCAGAACGGATAGATGGCAGCCAGCGCGGCACCGCCGAACGAAAGCAGGATGGTCAACCGGTTGGTCAACAGCACCAGCAGGAACGAGAAGACCAGCAATCCGGCGAAGACGTACAGCGCCTCGCGCGGCGTGACCCGCCCGCTGGCGATTGGCCGGCCTGCGGTGCGCGCTACCTGGGGGTCAAGCTTGCGGTCCGCATAGTCGTTGATCGCGCAGCCGGCCGAGCGCATGGCGAACACGCCCAGGGTGAAGATGAGCAGCGAACCGATCGGCGGAAAATCCTTCGCTGCCAGCCACAGCGCCCACCAGGTCGGCCAGAGCAGCAGCAGGGCGCCGATGGGCCGGTCCATGCGGGTGAGCACGAGGTACGCGTGGATCTTCTCGCGTCGCGCCGGCGGCAGGCCCTTCAGAAGGAAGGCAAGCACGCGCTCGGCCGTGGTCGAAGCATCGGCGGGCCGGGCGACGGGCTTCGGCGGGGCGACCTTGCGCGCGGACGGCGGCGCCGCGCGCCGCGGCTGGGGCTTCTTGGGTGGGGGGCTCATGCGGGGAAGTCTAGCCAAAAAAAGGGCGCCTTTCGGCGCCCTGGGAAACACATCAACGCTTGAGCGGCTCAATGGGATCATTGTCCTCAGGCGGTTCGGGGTCCGCATCGTACTCGGGCTTATAGCTGCCGGGCTTGCGGATCTCGCTATCCGGGCGGTTCTTGCCCGGCTCGGCGAAGGGCGGTTGCGGATTGCTCGGGTTGTACGGCATCGGCGGGAACCTCACTCGACTACGGGGAAGGCGTTCAACGTAGGTTCGAGGCGGTGAAGCGCCTGCGACGATACCGTTACCCTTTAGTCGACGAGGGCATCGAGGTTCTCCAGCGTCGCGCGCACGCCCTTCTTCTCCAGAGACGTTACATAGGTGTCGTACTGCTTGCGGAAGCGTCTGTCCTTCGCGGGGAGCGGGCCGACCAGCTCCACGCTTTCGATCAGGGTGTCCTTTGAGCCGCTGTCGATGAGCGGCTGAACCAGTCGCATCGCGTTGGGCTCCCGCAGCGGATAAGCCTCGCCGTGGTCGTCCTTGCCCACCCGCACATAGCGGTCGAAGGCGGCGAGCAGGAAAGCCAGGCGTCGCGCATCCTTGCCGTTCTCCAGGCAGGCGGTGATCGTCGGGCCGAGGAAGCCGGGGATCTTCGAACCGCCGTCCAGGCACAAGCGGTCGAGCTGGTCCGCGATGGAGGCGTTGCTGAAACGATCGAGCAGCTTCTTCTTGTACGGGTCAAGATCCATGCCGGGCAGCGACGTGAGCCAGACGCCGGCGTCCTCGTTGAGGAAGCCTGTCAGATACGTGTTGAACAGCGGATCCCTCACCGCCACGTCGACCTGCCGATGCCCGGAAAGGAAGGCCGGGTAGGAGAGCATCTGGTGCGAGCCATTGAGCAGGCGGATCTTCGCGTCTTCATACGGCGAGACGTCGTCGACGATCTGCACACCGTGACGTTCCCAGGCCGGGCGGCCCTGACGAAACTTGTCTTCAAGCACCCACTGGATGAAGTCTTCGCAGACGACGGGTGCCTTGTCGTCGAGGCCGGTGGCGGCATTGAGCTGGTCGCGTACCTCTGGCGTGGTCGCCGGCGTGATGCGGTCGACCATGCCGTTGGGGAAATCCACTTCCTCGTCGATCCAGTCGGCCAGTTCCTTCGAGCGCGCGTTGGCGAACGCGAGCACCGCCTTCTTCGCCTGCGAGCCATTGTGGCGCAGGTTGTCGCAGGACATGACGGTGAACGGTGCGACGCCAGCCTTGCGCCGTGACTCGAGCGCGCCGACGATGAAGCCGAAGACGCCCCTGGGGGCGTCGGGGTGTTTCAAGTCGTGCGCCACCGTTTCATCGTTGAGGCGGAACGTGCCGTGCTCGTCGATCAGATAACCGCCCTCGGTAATCGTCAGCGAGACGATGCGAATGGCCGGGTCTGCCAGGCGTTTGAGCACGGCGTCACCGTCGTCTGGCGCATACAGGTATTCGACCATCGCGCCGACGACGTGGGTCTTCCGCACGCCGCGTGGATCGAATTCACTGACCGAGTACAGGCCGCCTTGCGCCTTGAGTGCCTCCGCCAGCGGGCGATCGTGCTCGAGAAGGTTGATGCCAAGGATGCCCCATCCGTGCATGTCGACATCGGCCAGGACGTGGTTGGTGTAGATGGCCAGGTGCGCACGGTGAAAAGCACCGATACCGATGTGCGCGATGCCGGCGGTGACCTTCGTGCGATCGAAGGGCGGTGCATCGACGCCCTGGGGAAGGCGGTCGAGTGTGGCGTTGCCTAGGGGGACAGACATGAGGCGGTCTCAGGGATGATGGATGGCGGCGCCGGAGGCGTCGAACACGTGTGCGTGCGTGAGGTCGAGACGAATGCAGATGTCGCGTCCCGCGCGCCGCTCGAAATCGCCGTCGGCACGCACGGTGATCGAGCCGACCTGCGGCACATCCACATAGGCATACGTCTCGCTGCCAAGGCGCTCGACGACCGAGAGCTTGCCGCTAACCGTTTCGCCGGTGCCGTCACTGTCGCAGACGCGAAGATGCTCGGGCCGGATGCCAATGGTGACCTTGCCATTCAACTGGCTGGCACCGGGAATGGTCACGTTGTTGCCATTGTCGAGGCGCACGTTGCCGCCTTCGACCGTGGCCTCGAAGAAATTCATCTGTGGCATGCCGAGGAAGCCGGCCACGAACTTGTTCACCGGATGGTGGTATAGCTCCATGGGCTTGCCGATCTGCGCAATGCGGCCTTCGTTGAAGATGGCAATGCGATCGGCCAACGTCATCGCTTCGACCTGGTCGTGCGTGACATAGATCATCGTCGCATTCAGTTCCTGATGCAGCCGCGCGATTTCCAGTCGCGTTGCCGCACGCAGCGCGGCATCGAGGTTTGACAGCGGCTCGTCGAAGAGGAAAACGCGCGGCTCGCGGGTGATGGCACGTCCGATCGCCACGCGCTGGCGCTGCCCGCCCGACAAGGCCGAGGGTTTGCGGTCGAGGTACGGCTCCAGCGCAAGGATCTTCGTCGCCCGGCCGAGCTTCTCGTCGATCGCGCGCTGGTCCATCTTCGCCAGCCTCAGTGCGAACGACATGTTCTCGCGCACGGTCATGTGCGGGTACAGCGCGTAACTCTGGAACACCATGGCCAGGTCGCGCTTGTCGACGGCGCGGTCGGTGATGTCGTCCTTATCGAGAAGGATCTGCCCCTCGTCAGCCTCTTCGAGGCCGGCGATCAGCCGCAGCGTGGTGGACTTGCCGCAGCCGGAGGGGCCAAGGAACACGCAGAACTCGCGGTCCTCAACGACCAGGTCGATGCCCTTGATGACCTCGACGCCCTCGAACGACTTGCGCAGCGAACGGATTTCCAGACGGGACATGAGCGACTCCTATTTGACTGCGCCGAAGGTGAGGCCGCGGACGAGCTGGCGCTGCGACAGCCAGCCGAGCACCAGGATCGGTGCGCAGGCCAGGGTCGACACGGCGGACAACTTTGCCCAGAACAGCCCCTCGGGACTCGAGAATGAGGCCACCAGCGCGGTCAGGGGCGCGGCGCTGGCGGTGGTGAGGTTGAGCGACCAGAAGGCCTCGTTCCACGACAGGATCAGGCAGAGCAGCGCGGTGGAGGCGAGGCCACCGCGACTGACCGGAATCAGCACGCGGAACATCGTCTGACCCGTGCTGGCGCCATCCATCCGTGCCGCTTCGAGGATGTCGTACGGAATGTCGCGGAAGTAGGTGTAGATCATCCAGACCATGATCGGCAGGTTGATCAGCGCGAAGATGATGATCAGCGCCGTCTTCGAATCGAGCATGTTGAGGTCGCGGCAGATCAGGTAGATCGGTACGAGTACACCCACGCTGGGCAGCATCTTCGTCGAGAGCATCCACAGCAGGATGTTCTTGGTCTTCAGTGTCGGGTGGTAGGCGAAGGCATAGGCGGCCGGTACCGCGACGATCATGCCGAGGATGGTCGCGCCGCCCGCGGTAACGATGGAGTTCCATGCGTAGTGCAAATAGTTGGCGCGCGCGAGGATCTGCTCGTAGTTCTCCAGCGTGGGCGTGAAGAAGAAATGCGGCGGCATGCTGAAGGCGTCGAGTTCGGACTTGAAGCTGGTCAGCAGCATCCAGAGGATGGGAAAGAAGACGACGATCGCGACGATCCATGAAGCGATGATGCGGATCGTGCGGGCGGTTTGATTGTGTTTGCGCCGGGTCATGTCGTTGCTCCTCAGGTCTTCTCGGTCAGCGACTTGCCGATCAGGCGGATGAGGAACACCGCCATGATGTTGGCGAGCACCACGGCCACCAGGCCACCGGCCGAAGCCGCGCCCACGTCGAACTCGAGCAGGGCCTGCGTGTAGACCAGGTACGGCACGTTCGTCGTCGCATCGCCCGGACCGCCGTTCGTCGTGACGAAGATCTCGGCGAAGATGTTGAGCAGGAAGATGGCCTCGACCATCACCACCACGGCGATGGGCCGTGCGAGGTGGGGCAGGGTGAGGTAACGGAAGATCGCAAAGCCACGTGCGCCGTCCATGCGTGCCGCTTCCATCTGCTCGCGGTCGAGCGACTGCAGCGCGGTGACGAAGATGAGGATGGCGAAGGGCAACCATTCCCACGACACCACGGTGATGATGGAAAACAGCGGCCAGTCGGCGAACCAGTTCACCGGCGTGGCGCCGAACAGCTTCCACACCCAGGCGAGGAAGCCCGAGACGGGATTCATCAGCAGGTTCTTCCATACCAGTGCGGCGACGGTGGGCATGATGAAGAATGGCGAGATGAGCAGCATCCTCACGATGCCCTGGCCGGGGAAGGTCTCGTCCACCAATACGCTGATAAGCACGCCACCGACGACAGTGACGACAAGGACGCTGCCGACCAGAATGATGGTGTTGAGTATCGAGG
>NZ_JBFUJE010000100.1:0-11102 GCF_056401535.1 Luteibacter sp. P4_E6
AGGCCGGCGCCTCGTGCGGTGTAACCGGCGAAAGTGCGCTCTTTGTCGCCCTGCTTGACGATCAGGCCGCCGGGGCCATTACTGGCGGTGAGGCCCCAGATGTTCTTGCCGTAACCGTTCCAGCCGCCGGGATTGGCTACCGCATAGGCCTGCTGTGAGTATGTCGCACGACGGSTGTTCTCGAAGTAGTCCATGTTGTGGTCACGGCCCCAGGCGTCGCGGATGCCGCGGAAATCCACCCAGGTATGGCTGTACTGGTGACCGAACATCGGTGCGAAGTTGAGGAAGGTCTGGCCGTGGAACTCGCCCCAGGTCTTGTCGTACGTAGCCGTCCAGGCGTGCCAGGCATCCTCGTTCACCGGGTGCGTGGGCGAACCGAGGGCCAGGATGTACACCAGCATGCCTTCGTTATAGCCGGCCCAGTCGTGCGGAATCATCTTGCCGCCGGGTGTCCAGCCCATGCTGATCAGGGCACCGTGGTTCTGCGCCCAGGTCCATTCGACGCGACGGTAAATGTCGTCGGCAAGCTGGCGAATCTCGGCTTCCTGCGGGTTGTCGTGGTCGTAATAGCTCTGCGCGAACAGGATGCCACCGAGCAGCAGCGTCGTGTCCACCGTGGAGACTTCGGTCCAGCGCGCTTCACGCTGACCGGTCTGCATGTTCAGGAAGTGATAGAAGAAGCCTTTGTAGCCGGTGGCGCCGTCTTCGGCGTCGTTCTGCGGGGCGTCGTGGAAGAAACGCAGGGTGGCCAGCGTGCGCTCGACCGCCTGGTCACGGGTGATATACCCGCGCTCGACACCCACGCCGTACGCCGTCAGGCCGAAACCGACCGAGGCGATCGAAGCGAAGGACGGGCTCGGGTAGTGATCGGGAATAAGGCCGTTGGTCGGGTTGCCGCTGTCCCAAAACCACTGGAACGTACGTTTCTCCAGCTCCACCACCATGGGCGGGACGGCGTGGAGGTCTTTGAGCGTGGCGGCCGACACGTGTTTGGCTTTCGCGGGTTCTTTCTGCGCGAGGGCAAGGGGGGCGGTACTGGCGAGCATGACACCGAGAGCTAGGGCTAGGCGTTTCATCGTAGTGGCTTTCATTGAGCGAATCCTTTGGTACGTCCCGCGGTGGCGTATGTAAACGTTTACGCCATCAAGACAAATAAAAGTCCCGGAGGACTTTGCTTGCCGTACAAAAGCAGCGCCCGCGGGGAGACTCGCGGGCGCCGAAAGTATGGTGCATCCGGCGTACCGGATGCACCCGTCGATCAGAACTTCAGGCCAACGGTGAAGCGTGCGGTACGCGGCAGGTAGGTGATGTTGCCCTGCTTGTTGTACGACACGCCGTTCGGATTGAATTCGCCGCCGGAACCCCAGGCGGTGTTGTAGTCGGCGTAGTTGGTCCAGTTGAACAGGTTCAGGATATCGAAGCGGGCGTAGATCTTGGTGTCGCCGCTGATGATGAAGTCCTTGGTGAACTGCACGTCGATATCGCGGTAACCCCAGATGTCACCACCGACCAGGAACTTGGAGCCGCGGGGAATACCAGCAACCGGCTGGCAGGAGCTACCTGTCGGCAGGATCGCGCCGTAGCAGGCGTTGTCGTTCTTCGGCAGCGGCGTGGCGACGGTCAGCTTGATCGAGGCATTGATGCCCCACGGCAGGTCGACCGCACCCGTACCGACGAAGCGGTGCTTCGCCACCGCATTCGAAGTGATGAACGGGTAGTCATTGATCGTGGCTTCGTCGAACGAGTAATGCTCGTTGATGTCACGGTTCTGCTTGGCATGCGAGTACGTGTACGCCAGGCTTGTGCTCCAGCCGGATTCCACCGTGTACGGCTTGTTCGCCGACAGCAGGACCTGCGTGGTGCGTGTGGAGATGCCGTTGTTACCGATGATCAGGCCGCCCATGTTCGGCACGCCATTGCTCCAGGGCTGTGAACCGCCCTGGAAGAACTGGCCGTTGGGGAAGCGGTTGCCGAGGGTGAACACGAAACCGTCTCTCGACAGCACGCGGGTCACCGTGGCATCGGTCTGCCAGTCACCGACGGCATTGGACATACCGAGGCTGAACTGGTCGGAGTACGGAGCCTTCAGGTGGTTGTTGAGCATGTCCACTTCCTGGCCGGAATTGCCGCCGGAGAGAAGACTGTTCAACACACCCTGGCCGCCCGTCAGATAAGCCGGATTGAAGGGGATGCAGTTCGACGCGCCGGTGTCACACGGGTGGGTCGGAAGATTGAAGTTCAGCGTGGTCTGCGGCAGCGTCAGCTTGGTCTGCTCGACCTGAAGGTAGTCGAACAGGTTGCGGTCGTAGGCGCGGCCGGCACCGCCGTGGATGACATGCGCTTCATCGCCGAACAGGTCGTACGAGAAGCCGAGGCGCGGCTGCCACTCGCCCTTGTAGGCTTTGCGGTTATTGCCGGTGCTGATGTAATCGTTGACGTTGACGCCGCCCTTGGCAAGCGATTCCGCATAGGTCTGGCCGACCGGTGCACCCGCGTACGGGTCCTGCGAGTTGAGGGCATCGAGCACGCGCTGGGGTGTCACGTAGTTCGTGTACTGCGGCGTGACTTCGTAGTCCCAGCGCACGCCGAGGTTCAGGGTGAGGTGGTCGTTAACGGTCCAGTCGTCCTGCGCGAACATGCCGTACTGGCGCGACGTGGTGTCGGCAACGCCGTCCACGCCCGGCAGCTGCGTCGCGTAGAAGACTTTCCACGGCTGCGCCGAGGTGCCGGTCGGATTCACGTCGTAGAAGAACTGCGGATTGGACGCAGCAGCATCGGCGGCCTTCAGCTCGACCGACTTGTACTTGTAGCCGAACTTGACGACATGGTCGCCGTGCCACTCGAGATCGTTGAAGGTGAAGGTGTCGGAGATGCTTGGACCTTCCTGGCTCTTGTCCGAGATCCCGCGCGGATCGGCCGAGCCCGTCGTCAGGATCGTTGCGTCCTGCTGCTGCTGGTACGAATAGGTGGCGCCGTTGCCGACCGTGGTCGGGACCGCCCGCAGATAAGCGTTCTCATAGGTGAAGATCAGCTCGTTGTACCAGCTGTCCGCACTATGGGCCCACTTGAACGTGCCGCGCGTGTCGTGGTTGTTGTTGTCGAGCCCGGCTGAGGCCGTCACACCGCTGCCGACGTTCGAGACCTGCGTTTCGCGGCGCACCTGGGTGCTGATCTCGATGCGGTCGCGGTCGGTCAGCTCCCAGTCGATCTTGCCGAAGTACAGCTTCTCGTTGAAGGGGATGTTGGCCGGACCAATTTCAGCCTGCGCGGACGCGGGAAGCAGCGCACTGACATTCGCATTGTTGACGCTGTTCGGCGTGACCGAAATCGGCGTGTCGAACTTCTTCTCTTCGTAGGCCACGAAGAAATGCATCTTGTCCTTGATGATCGGACCGCCGAGCGCGAAACCGTATTCCTTGGATTCGGACTCGACCTTCTTGCCGGAGAACTTCTCGATCGGCGTACGGTTGCGGAACGCGTCGTTGGTGTACGTGCCGAACACCTCACCGTGGAACTCGTTGGTGCCCGACTTCGTATCGGCGGTGATCGCCGCGCTCGAGACCTGGTCGTACTCGGCCTTGTAGTTCGAGGTGATGACCTTGTATTCGCCGATGGCAAGCTGCGGGAACGGGTTGCCCTGGCTACCACTCTGGCCGGAGACGCCGCCTTCCTTCACGTAGCTCTTCTGGCTCACGCCATCGATGTAGACGTTCGTCGAGCTGGTGTTCTGTGCGCCGCCGCGAAGCGACGTATTGCCCTTCGCATCGACGCTGAAGACCATGCCCGGCACGGTGTCGGCGAACTCGAGGAAGTTACGCGAGGCCTGCGGAATGGTCGCGATCTGGTGCAGCGAGATCGTCTGGCCGACTTCCGGCGTCTTCACTTCCTGGATCGTCGTGGCGGCGACCGTCACGCCTTCCATGGCCGTCGCATTGGCCGCGTTGGCCGTCGTGCCCTGGGAGGTCGGGGCCATCAGGTTCACGGTGGCCGTGGAGGCGACCGTCAACGTGATGTTCTGCTCCGTGGCCGGGCCCGCGTCCACGCGATACGTCGCCGGCGGCAGGCCATTGATCACGTAGGAGCCGTCGGCACCGGCCGTCGCATGGCGGGTCAGGCCGGTCTGCGGGTTGAACACGGTGACATTGGCGCCCGGCGTGGCCTTGCCACGAAGCGTGGCATTGGCGGTCTGTGCGAACACGGCGCCGGGTGCGATCGCGGTGGCGACGGCGGCAGCGATGACACTGACCAGCAGCTTTTTCTTCAAATGCGACGAAACCTTCATGAATCCCCTCTCCCAAATGGTTCTTGCTGTGCTGTCCGGCCCGGCGGAGCGTGAAACACGGAGGTCGACATTGGTGTCGTCCGCGG
Source organism: Luteibacter sp. P4_E6 (assembly GCF_056401535.1). Taxonomy (NCBI): domain Bacteria; kingdom Pseudomonadati; phylum Pseudomonadota; class Gammaproteobacteria; order Lysobacterales; family Rhodanobacteraceae; genus Luteibacter; species Luteibacter sp. P4_E6. The sequence goes on from NZ_JBFUJE010000100.1 coordinate 4,369, forward strand.
TGGTCGTGCCACTTTTTCGAGAGCGTTATGCCCCCGTGCTTTCCCGCCCGTTCCGCGGTTGCGGACCGGAAGTTCGTTCGGATGTCCTGTGATTGACGCCGTCCCTGAGGTTCCAGCCACGGCCCGGCAAGCCGTGTATTCCGACGGGCGTCAGGCCCGTCGTCTTACCGTGTCGCTCCCGCCACACGAGGCGCGAACGACGATTTCGGTGCTGACGACATGCGGCTCGGGAGCGGCGTCGTCGGGTGCTTCGATCATGGCGGCGAGACGCTCGAGGGCGGCCTCACCAAGCTCGGCGATGCGGATGCGCACCGTGGTCAACGGCGGCGACACATAGCGCGCCATGGGAATGTCGTCGAAGCCCACCACGGCGATGTCTTCGGGCGTGCGCACCTTCGCCTCGGCGAGTGCGGACAGGCAGCCGATCGCCATCATGTCGTTGGCGGCGAAGATCGCATCGGGGCGCGGCACCATGGCCAGCGCCTGCTTGCCGGCGTGGTAACCGGATTCCTCGGTGAAGTCGCCGTGCAGCACAGCCGCACGCCCACCAAATCCGGCGGTGGACAGGGCGTCGCGGTAACCGCGGATACGCTCCTGCACGTCGTGGTTCACTTCGGGACCGGCAATGAAAACGATGCGCTTGCGACCCAGGCCCAGCAGGTGTTCGGTCATGGCGCGGGCACCGCCGAAGTCGTCCACGTCGAGCGAGGCGTGCCGTTCCGAGCGCACGTGGCTGTTGATCAGCACGGTCGGCAGGACGATCGGCAGGTTCTCGTCGAGGAACGCTTCGTCCGCATGCGGCGACATCACCAGCAGGCCGTCCACGCGGCCCTGCATGGCGCGCAGGGCGATGGCGGCTTCGGTGGCATCACCGTGGGAGCTGGAGACCAGCAGGTAGAGCCCACGCGCCCGTGCGGCCAGATCGATACCGCGGATGAGTTCGGAGAAGAACGAACCGTGCAGATCGGGCAGGAGGGCGCCGATGGTCTGGGTACGGCGGGTGATCAGGCTGCGCGCAGCATTGTGCGGAACGTAGCGGAGGCGGGTCGCAACTTCTCGAATCCGCTTCTGGGTTTCGGCCGTCACGCCGCCATGGCCGTTCAGGGCACGGGAAACCGAGGCCACGGAAACGTTGGCCATTCTCGCGACGTCTTTGATGGTCACACTCACGCGTTTTCGCCCTTATCCCCCGCCCCGGAGGGCTGACGGCGCGGAACGTAAACGTTTTCATGGGAGCTTGTAAAGTCTTCGAAAACAAGGCCTTGTTGCGCTGCGGTACGATACTGGACGAAGAGCGATACCACTCGCCCCCACCTGTTAAAAACGTGTGTGGTGTCAGCGACTTGACTGGTACGTAAACGTTTGCGGCGACGCAGCAGCTGTCTCAGCGAAAACGTCACGGAGATGAATGGCTGCCGCGTTTAGTAACGGGCGTTACATGGAAAATCGCGACTTCTTGCGCTTTGAAGCGCCGCTCGTTCGCCCCTGTAGGAGCCGATTCATCGGCGATGGGTGCTCGCGACCCGTTAGGGATCGCCGATGAATCGGCTCCTACACAGAGCGGTGCTGCCCAAATCTCACGCTTGCTGCGCTGTCGTCGACGTGGCGGCGGTGGCAACCACACGCTTCGACGACCAGACACTGCACGGATCGCCCTCGACGGCACGCCTGCGGGTGGCGACGCCTAGCCACGCGAAGCCCACGCCCATGGCGATGGCAACGAGGTCCACGCCCAGCACGGCGAAGCGACCCTCCGCCAGCGTGCGCATGAGGCGATCTCCGTGGATCGCCATGTCGAGCACGCCAACGGTCACGCTTACCAGCGCCGTCGCGCAGAGCAGATCCACGGCCGCCTTCGCCGGCCGGCGCCAGAAGGTCCAGATCACGGCGGCCGCGAAGGCAGTGAAGCAAACCGGCTGGACGATCGCTTCCGGCGTGGCGCCAAGCAACGGCCCGATCAGATTTCCCAGGAAGGTCGCCGAGATGGCGAAGCACGAACCGATGCACACGCCCACGGTAGCCGTGGCCATCGCGCGTACCTTCATCGGCTGCTCGGCCTGGCGCCGCTTACGCCGCGTCTCGATATAGAGCAGGTTGCCGGAATAGAAAAGGAAGGCGCCAGCAAGCCCAAGCAGGAAGTACAGCCAGCGCAGCGACACGTTACCGAACGAACCGAAGTGCAGCCCGAAGATGGCGGCGTAGGTCGCGTGGTTGGCATCGCGCGCCCCGCTCACCTGCACCTGCAAAACATGGCCGTCGGCGGCATCGAGCGAGACCATGCCGTACTCACCGAGCGTCTTGGTCGAGGTGCCGCGTACTTCCGCAGCCGCGCCCTTCTGGCCGTAGTGCACGTAACGCATGTAATCGGGTTTGAAGTTCGCGACACCGGAGGCGATTGCCGCCTGGCGCGCCCGCGCACCGAGTTCCGCCGGGGTCAGCATCACCGCGCTGCCACCCTTCGCCGTCGTTTCCGGAAGCGCGCTGGTCATGCGCTCGAACGCCAGCAACAGCTTGCCGTCGAACGCCGCCGTGTTGAACGCCATCAACATGACCATGGTCAGGCAGAGCAACGCGCCGGTGATGGCGAAGATGATGTGGAAGGGCAGGCTGAGAATGCCGATGACGTTGTGCGCGTCCTGCCACAGCCGCTTGAGGTTATGACCGGGGCGCAGCGCGAACAGCTCGCGCACGAGATTGGGCAGATGAATCAGCAGGCCGGTAAGCAAGGCGAGACCGTAGATCACGCTGACGACACCCATCAGATAGATACCGATCGCCGGGATGCCGAGGTCGTAGTGCAGCTCGTAGACGAAGTCGGCCAGTGCGTGCTCGTGGTCTTCCGCGTCGCGCGCGCTGCTCTCGTTGAGCGTCTGCGTTTTCCAGTCGCCGCTCTTGTCCATCCAGTACGCGGCCACCTCGTGCGACGGATGATCGGCTGGGAAGGTCACGCCGATCTGGTCGCGCGCCCCGGGGTGCGTGGCGACGATGCCCTCGAGCATTTTCTCCACGCGATCCATCGTGTCGGCACGAGCCATCTCGGCCCGGGGCGACGCCCAGGTGTCGATCTCGTCGTGGAACATCGTCAGCGCGCCCGCGTAGAACGCGATGAACAGCGCGAAGCCAGCAAGCAATCCGGTCCAGGTGTGGACGACGGTAAACGTGCGAATGGTCGAGGCTTTCATCGGATCAGAGCCCCGGCATCGTGTGCTTGGCAAGGAACAGGGCGCCGAATGCGGCGAGGTTGGCCACGGCCAGCCAGGCCCAGGCGCGGGCGCCGCTGCGGAACATATAAGTGCCACCCATGATCCCGGTCCAGACCGGGAAGAAAGCGACCAGGAAGGGCAGGGTCACCGATTCGCYCGAGCCCGGCCAGATCCAGATCATCACGGCGATGAGGGCCAGCGCCAGCGGCAGGCCGAGCAGGATGCCGGCGAAGGTCTTGGCGAGCATCAGCGGTTTTTCCGTTCGGCGGCGGGGCGGAAGAGCCATGCCACATAGGGCCAGGCGACCGCGCCGAGCATCAGCGCGGCGAGCGCGGCAACAATCCCGGGAAGCGACGTCTCACCGGCGATCCAGGCGGCGAACGCGATGACGGCGAAAACCCATGCGGCAAGGCGGCCCCTGCGCCCCAACGGACGCGCCAGCACGCGCTGGTTCCGGGCCGAGAGATAAGCGAGGGCCATGGCGACGAGGGCCGCCACGCAGCCGAGGGTATTCATTGGCATGGCCTGTCGATGGCTGATTGATAATTATTATCATTTAAGCCAGGACGGTCAACCGTCGTATCACTGTCCGTATGGCCGCCAATAGGCGCCTCCCGGTCCAAGCATCTCCATGACAGCGTCCACGGCTCTACGGGGTTTACTGGGTTTAGGGTCACATGTCAGCGGAAAGTGAGTGATCGGTCCCTGGCTTCCCGTCCCCGAGCCATCGCCGTCAATGCCGTAGCCAAACGATGCAGCGCTCGCCGCCGCCGCCGCCGCTGCCAGCCGGTTCGCTGTGCATGGCGCCGGCCGACTCGTCCGCGAGCCCCCTGGGCTATGGAAAAGGTCTTCCAGCTGACGCGCCTGCGACCGCTCGGGCAAACCAACGCAGGCAACCGMAAGCGCTATCGAAAGCCAGCACACATAGGGACGCCTCATGACAGCGTCGCCGCGTCGGTGTCCCAGCGCATCCGCGGAAGGGCACGCGGAACGTTGAAGCGGGGGATGCCACTCACGAGGTTGATATAGCCCGAGCCGGCCGACGCCGTGCCGGACACACCTGCTGCGGACAATGCCGAACAGGGCCGACGATACCGACCTGATGATGCTGCGCATGTCGACTTCTCCTTGTCGAGGTGGTGGAACTCCTGATGCCAAACCTAGACCTCTTTCCAACTCCCTGGAATATCTCTCCGGTTATAGGCGCCGCCTGCTTTGCCCGGCTGACCGCTGTGGGCCTGGTCAAAGAATCACCACCTGCTCAAGTTTTGACCAAACCGACCGTTAACTGAATACGGGGGTTAAGTAAAACTAGCGTTAACCCTTGCGTTAAATTAGAATTAACACCACACGAATCACCACGTTGGCGCGTCTCGCCACGTAGTGCGACAGGAAACCACGGTAACTCGTTGAAATAGCAGCCATGTTGACCACCATCCTCATTGCCACCACCCTCGTTGCCTTCGCTCTTGCGGCGGCCTCGGTGCGACGCATCCCGGAAGGTCAGGTCTACAGCGTGCGTCGCCTCGGCGGCTCGCCCTCGTTGCTTACCGCTGGCACCCACATGCTCGTGCCGATCATCGACCGCGTTTTCCACAAGATCGACCTCGGTGGCCAGACGCTGCGTTTCGACGGCGGCACGGTCTACTGGCAGGTGCTCGAGCCGGAAGTGGCCGACGAAGTGATCGACGAAGCGCCTGAGATGATTCGCAGCAATGTTGTTGCTGCCCTGCGCGACGCCAGCTCCGCCCATTCGGCCGACCGCCGCGCCGTCGGTACCCAGCTCAAGCACACGATGAATGGCTCGCTGCGTTCGCGCGGCATGCTGGTCACCCGCGTCGAGCTCGACGCGGCCTGATCCCCCGCGCTGGCGCCTTCGCGCCGGCGCTTTCATACTCTTGCGCCCCATCACCATTCCCCGGTGTCGCATGACTGCGCGCGAAGCCCTGCAAACCCAGCTCGAACGCGGCATTGCCACGCTTGGCACCGTCCTGCCCGAGGGCGCCGTGGCGCGCCTGCTCGATTACCGCGAGCTGCTCGAGCGCTGGAACTCGGCCTATAACCTGACAGCGGTCCGTAACGCGGACGAGCAGGTCGCGCGCCACCTTCTGGATTCGCTGGCCATCGTCCCGTTCGTCGAGGGCACGACGCTTGCCGATCTGGGGACCGGTCCGGGCCTTCCCGGCATTCCCCTGGCGATCGCCGAGCCGGCGCGCGAGGTCCTCATGGTCGACTCCAACGGCAAGAAGGTCCGCTTTCTTCGCGAGGCGATCCGCTCGCTGAAGCTGACCAACGGACGCGCCCTGCAGAGCCGGGTCGAGGATGTGGAGGGCACGTTCGACTGTATTACCGCCCGTGCTTTCGCCAGCCTGGCGGACATGCTTGGCTGGGGCGGGCATTTGCTGGCGCCGGGTGGTGTGTGGCTGGCGATGAAGGGCAAGCATCCGGCTGAGGAGCTGGATGGGGTGCCGGAGGGGTTCACCGTCGAGGGGATTCATGTGTTGACGGTGCCGGGGGTCGAGGGCGAGCGGCATCTGGTCGTGATTCGGCGGGCGTGATCGCCAGCACCCTTCGCCGCTGAAGCGGCTCCCACAAGGAGCTGCTTCTGCCCTTACACCCTGTCTAGGGCTGGACCTCCCGGCAATGCTACGCTAGCGCCCCTTCCGCGCTCGGTAGATAACGACCCTCCATGGCCCGCATCCTCGCAGTCGCCAACCAGAAAGGCGGCGTCGGCAAGACCACCACCTCCGTCAACCTCGCCGCGGCCCTGGCCGCCGCGCGGCGCAAGGTGCTGCTCGTCGACCTCGATCCGCAGGGCAACGCCACCATGGCGTCGGGCGTGGACAAGCACGAGGCCAAGCCGAATGGCTGCGAAGTGCTGCTGGGCGAAGTAGAGATCGGCAGCGTGCTGGTGCGCACCGAGGCCGGTTACGACCTGCTCCCGGGTAACGGCGACCTCACCGCCGCCGAGCTGAAACTGATGGACGGCATGGCGCGCGAGCATCGCCTGAAAGAGCAGCTCGCCAAGGTCGCGGACAACTACCACACCATCCTGATCGACTGCCCGCCCTCGCTGCACCTGCTGACGCTCAACGCGCTCACCGCGGCCGACGGCGTGCTGATTCCCGTGCAGTGCGAGTACTTCGCGCTGGAAGGCCTGTCGAGCCTGCTCGACACGATCAAGGCCGTGCGGATGCGCCTGAACCCCGAACTCGAGGTCGAAGGCCTGCTGCGCACCATGTACGACGTGCGCAACAACCTCGGCAACGAGGTCTCGGCCCAGCTCACCCTGCACTTTGGCGACAAGGTGCTGCGCTCGATCATTCCGCGTAACGTGCGTCTTGCCGAGGCGCCCAGCCACGGCCAGCCCATTCATCTCTACGATCGCGGGTCGCGCGGCGCCATCGCCTACATCGGCCTCGCCGGCGAAATCATTCGCCGCGAACGCGCCATGCTGGCGGCACAAGGCGCGGCAAGCGACACCCCCGAGACCGACGACGCGGCGCCCGACGCCACCGACACGGTTCCGAC
>NZ_JBFUJE010000101.1:0-11055 GCF_056401535.1 Luteibacter sp. P4_E6
CCTGGAACCCCACTTCTGGCTCGTAGTTCTTGGCGTGGACAGCCACAACTACCGTGCCTCGCTGGGCATCGGTTGCCAGTTCTAACGCTCGGCCGGAGTCAGCCTCTGAGTATCTATTCTGGCCATAGGCGATCAACGTGCCCAGCGTTCGACCCGCTTGAGCCAGACGGCCATCCAGCAGCTGATTCATCTCATGGAGCTCGCGCTGATAGCTTATGGTGCCTAAGGGAATCAGGACTGCCACCTGCACCAGAATGATCAGCCAGGTCAGGCGCGAGCGGAGGCTGTTGGATGTCACCGGGGCTCCCTGGGCATCATGTAGCCAATGCCTCGAACTGTGTGAATCACCTCCGGGCTCAACTTCCGGCGCAACCAATGCACGTGTACCTCAATCGCGTTGCGATCGACCACTGTGTCGAAGCCGTAGACCGAGCCCTCAAGACTCTCACGGCGAACTATGCGGCCAGCTCGCTCCATCAATATCCGTAAAACAGCGAATTCCCGCCGCGTCAGCCCGATACGCACACCTCGGTACTCAACATCGGTCGTGGCCAGATCCAACACCAAGCCACCCACCTCCACACGATTATCCACGAGACCTTGGGCCCGGCGGGTTAGTGAGCGTATCCGCGCGGCCAGTTCGCCGAGATGGAAAGGCTTGACGAGATAGTCATCGGCACCGAGGTCGAGTCCTCGGATGCGGGCCTCGGGCGCTTCCCTTGCCGTCATCACGAGAATCGGCGTCTTCACGCCGGATCGTCGTGCCTCCAGAAGAACCTCCAGGCCGTCCTTACCGGGTAAGCCGAGGTCCAGCAGGACCAGATCGAAAGACTCATCCGGTAGCGCACTGGCGCCCTTTCGCCCGTCGGTCAGCCAGGTGACGGCGTACGACTGGTGCTCAAGGGCGTGCTTGATGGCCTCGCCCAGCTCGATATCGTCTTCTAGGAGCAGGATGTGCATGGCAAGGGGGATGCTAGGGGGCAGAAGGACGCCATCATGGGAGAGAAGTCTTTTCCTAACCTTTTGTGTTCGGCTGGCTCAGTCTAGTCCGGCTGGAGCCTTGAGACGGAATGCTTAGCTCCCCTGGGGTGTCGCAAACACATCCTTGTCGGGGCGCGAGGATGAGATTAGGCTCCGGCCGTCCGCAAATCGATGCCTGCCCATGAATGATCGTGCCCGTGCCCTCCATTCCGCCCTGAAAAAGGCCGGGAGCGCTGTTGCAAGGCCTTCCCGGGATATCCGCACGTGCTTACCTTACCGATCTCCTTGCCGTATTCCCGAACCAGCTTCGGCAGCTTGAAATCTTCGTTAAGYCGGGAAAACGAGATCCCGTCATCGCCGCTGGCCTGAACGAATACTGCGCCGATCACGGTATCGTGCTGGCTCATCGATTGACGAAAGAACTGCATGATCGTGTATGGATCTTCGACCAACGGCGTGCCTTCGCTATTGGCACTTCATTCGGTGGCCTCACGGACAAGTGCGCGTTCATCCTGGAGCTTTCGCGCGAAGACAGGGAGCGCTTTGTTGGCAAGCTTCGCCAGGTTCGCGAAGGTGCCCGTTGGGCGCCGGGCATGAGTATGGACGAGACTTGACGTTTCGCGGCCGACGCGGCTTCGAGACAGGCTTAGAGGCCTGGCGACAAAGCGGGCGCCCTCCGCACGCAGTCACCACAGAGCAGCCTGCGAACCAATTCACCGCTAATACGGGATTTGGTTGGCCTCTTGCACGGGACTCTCCGAAATCCCGTTGAGTAGTACGCTGCGCGCGCGTGCAACGTAAAGAGATTTCACGGCAAGGACCTTGTCCTGCGCATAGTCGCTGAACGATACCACCGAGCGCTCGTGGTCACAAAGCGCAGATACGACGGCCCCCGGTGACCACGAAGTAGCGCATGGGTGAGGGGTGTACCTGGAAAAGTGGGGTTCGCCTCGGGTGCATCGTCACCTGCCACGCGATGGAGCCCGTCGTCGTCGCGCTTCGCCGCTGACGAAACCCTGACATGACACCGGCGAGGATGATGCCTCCATGACAAAGCCGGGAACGCCATGTCCGAGACGATCTTCGAAGCCCTCCGCGAAAGCCACGTCATCCAGCGCTCGCTGATGCGCAAGCTCATGCGCTCCGATCCGGGCGAGCATCGCGTGGAGTTGTTCACCGCGCTGCGCATCGAGTTGGCCGCCCATGAAGCGGCGGAGGAGCGCTTTCTCTATGTGCCGATGCTGATGGATGACCGCGGCCTGCATCCGTCGCGGGACGCACTGGCCGACCACCATAAGATGGACGACCTCGTGGAAGAGTTGCAGACGGTAACCCATGCCGGCCGCAAATGGACCGCCAACCTCAGCAAGCTCTCCGACGAACTGCACGACCATCTTCGCGAGGAGGAGCGTAGTTTCTTCCAGCTGGGCGGCAAGATACTTACCGATCGGCAGAAGACCTCGCTGGCGAAGAAATACCGCAAGGAGTACGTCGCCCTGCACAAGCGGCTCGCCAGCGAGTAAGCGCCAGCGCCGCCGAAGCAACCCCTCACGGTGCGGGTGAGTGCTTGCAGGTCACACCGTGCCCAAGGGCATCCCGTCGCGGTACCCTTGGCACCTGTGTTCCGTTTTTCTGTAAGGAATTCCCCGTGACCGACCGCAAGAACGTTGCCTGCTGGCTGACCGACATGGACGGCGTCCTCGTCCACGAGAACAAGGCCTTGCCGGGAGCACCCGAACTGATCCGCCAGTGGCGGGATCGCGGTACGCCGTTCCTGGTGCTGACCAACAACTCCATCTTCACCCCGCGCGACCTCAGTGCGCGCCTGCGTACCTCGGGCCTGGACGTGCCTGAAGAGCAGTTATGGACGTCCGCGCTGGCCACGGCCACCTTCCTCAAGGACCAATCCCCCGGCGGCTCGGCCTTCGTCATGGGCGAGGCCGGCCTCACCACGGCGATCCACGAGGCGGGTTTCATCATGACCGACACCGCGCCGGACTATGTGGTGCTGGGCGAGACGAGGACCTACTCTTTCGCGGCGATCACCAAGGCGATCCGTCTGATCGGCAACGGCGCGCGTTTCATCTGTACCAACCCGGATGCGACCAGCCCCAGTGCCGAGGGTCCGTTGCCCGCGACGGGCGCCGTGGCCGCGCTCATCACCCGTTGCACCGGCCGCGAGCCGTACGTCATCGGCAAGCCCAATCCGATGATGTTCCGTTCGGCCATGAACAAGCTCGGCGCGCATTCGCACAACACCGGCATGATCGGCGACCGCATGGATACCGACGTGGTCGCGGGTATCGAAGCGGGCCTGCACACCGTGCTGGTGCTCAGCGGCATCGCCACCCGGGCGGACGTCGATAGCTATCCGTTCCGTCCTGCGGAAATCCTCGACTCCGTCGCGAACCTCCTCGAGGACTGAGACGAACCATGAGCGCGACCCTCGATACCGCGGACCGCCGCACGCTCAACCGTGGCGATGTGAAAACGCTGCTCCTGTCCGCCCTCGGCGGTGCGCTGGAGTTCTACGACTTTGTCATCTTCGTGTACTTCGCGAAGACGATCGGCCACCTGTTCTTTCCGCCCGGTACCTCGGAGTGGCTGGCAACGCTGCAGACGTTCGGCATCTTCGCCGTCGCGTATCTCGCCCGGCCGCTAGGCGGCATCGTGATGGCGCACTTCGGCGATCGCATCGGCCGTAAACGGATGTTCATGCTCAGCGTGTTCCTGATGGCCGTGCCGACCCTGCTGATTGGCGTGCTGCCGACCTACGCGACGCTGGGCGTACTGGCGCCGATCCTGCTTACCCTGCTTCGCGTCTTGCAGGGCCTGGCCATCGGCGGTGAAGTGCCGGGGGCCTGGGTGTTCGTGGCCGAGCACGTGCCGCAACGCCGCGTAGGGATCGCCGTTGCCAGCCTCTCGGCAGGCCTCACCGCCGGCATCCTCATGGGCTCGCTGCTGGCGGCATGGCTCAATGCCAACCTTTCCGAAGCCGATATGCTGGACCACGGTTGGCGAATCGCCTTCATTCTCGGTGGCGTCTTCGGCTTCATCGCCGTGTACCTTCGCCGGTGGCTGAGTGAGACGCCGGTATTCGCGCGCATGCGGGAGCGCAAGGAGCTTTCAGAAGAGCTTCCCGCGTTGGTCGTCGTTCGCGACCACTTGCCGGGTGTGTTGCTGTCGATGGCGGTGACCTGGGTGCTCACCGCGGCGATTGTCGTGGTCATCCTGACGACCCCCACGGTGATGCAGACGACGTTCCACATTGCTCCGGCGCGCGCGTTTGAAGGCGGAAGCATCGCGGCGTTCACCCTGTGCCTGGGCTGCATCGGCGGCGGCCTTCTCGTCGACTGGATGGGTACCGCCCGCGCCATGTTGCTCTCGTCGATCGGCCTGATGCTCAGCACCTATGCTTTGTACATCGACTTGCAGGGCGGCGGTGCGAACCTGTTTCCGCTCTATGCGCTTGCCGGCGTGTTCGCAGGGGTAGCGGGCATCGTCCCGGCTATCCTGGTGGCTTCGTTTCCGCCGGCGATCCGCTTTTCCGGGATATCGGTCTCCTACAACGTGGCCTATGCCATCGCCGGCGCCGCCACGCCGGTGCTCGTGGCCATCCTCGCCAGAACCGCCGGTGGCCTGGGGCCGGCGCACTACGTGGCCATCGTCTCGCTGGCTGGCGTGGGCGCGTCGGTCTACATGATGGTGACCGGGCGGGGCTCCCTTCGCCCTTGAAAGCGCCTCGGACCCCTTGCTGTTCACGTCGATTTCATGGGCGTGACAGTCTGGAGGGGTCCGATGATCGTGCCGGTTGAAACCCGGCACCACCTTCGGCATGCTTTTGCATCCGGACCGTTCCCCCGGTCCACCGCCGTCCCCCTACCTTCGCACCAGACCCATGACTGATGTCATCACCCTAGGCTGGCGCGAACGGCTCGCACTTCCGTCGCTCGGCGTCGCTGTCCTCAAGGCCAAGCTCGATACGGGCGCGCGCTCGTCGTCGCTGCACGTCGAATGGCTGGAGATCGACGAGCGAGACGACGGCACATGGCTGCGCTTCCAGGTGCGCACGACCCGAAAGGGCGGCGTGTCTGATCCTTGCGAGGCCAAAGCCATCGGCCAGCGTACCGTGACCGATTCTGGCGGCCATGCGACCACCCGCTGGTTTATCCAGACCGAGATCGAGCTGGCCGGACAGACGTTCCTTGCCGAAGTGAACCTGACCGACCGGCGGCACATGCTCTTTCCCCTTTTGCTCGGCCGGACGGCGCTGAACGGGCGCTTCCAGGTCGATCCTTCGCTTTCCTATTCACAGACGCCGCGCCGCGCCGTCCGGGAACCCACATGAAGATCGCCATCCTGTCGCGCAATGCGCGGCTGTACTCCACGCAGCGACTGGTGGAGGCGGCGCGCAAGCGCAAGCACACCGTCCGCGTGATCGATCCGCTGCGTTGCTACATGAGCATCGCACCGCAGATGTTCGCGATCCACTTCAAGGGCAAGCCGCTTGGGCCGATCGACTGCGTGATACCGCGCATCGGCGCCTCCAGCACCTTTTACGGTACGGCCGTGCTCCGCCAGCTCGAGCTGATGGGCGTGTTCACGCCTAACCCCTCCGACGCCGTGCTGCGCGCGCGGGACAAGCTGCGCAGCCTGCAGATGCTGGCGGTGAAGGGCGTGGACATGCCGGTCACCGCCTTCGGCGACAACCCGGATGACACCTCCGACCTGCTGGCGATGCTGGGCGACCCTCCGCACATCATCAAGCTGAACGAGGGTACCCAGGGCACCGGCGTGGTCCTGGCCGAGAAGCGCTCAGCGTCCCAGAGCGTGATCGAAGCCTTCCGTGGCCTCTACGCGAACTTCCTCGTCCAGGAATTCATCCGGGAGGCCAATGGCAGCGACCTGCGCTGCTTCGTGGTCGGCGACCAGGTGGTCGCGGCCATGCAGCGCTCTGCGGCGCCGGGTGAGTTCCGCGCCAATCTGCACCGGGGCGGCACGGCGGCTTCGGTCGAGCTTTCCGACGACGAGCGCCGGGTTGCGATCCAGGCGGCTTCGGCCCTGGGTCTGGAGGTCGCGGGCGTGGACCTCCTGCGCTCGTCCCGTGGCCCGTTGTTGCTGGAGGTGAATGCCTCGCCAGGCCTGGAGGGCATCGAGGGCAGCACCGGGGTCGACGTGGCCGACGCCATCATTGCCCACTGTGAAACCCGCCTTGCCGCCCGCCCCGCGGTCGCCAAGCCGCGCCGCCCAAGGGCCCCGAAGGGGTTAACAGCGATTTAAACGGGTGTCGCCTATAAAGGTTTCACTGTGATTCCGCGACGCGGGGGGACGGTATCGGGGCAGTAGTTCTTTCGGCCCGGGCGGGGTTTCCCGTCCGGGCCTCTCTTTTACTGCTGTCCGCTTCACGGATTCGGCGTTAAGCTTCCGGTCGCAATACTGATAAGACTCACCCGCGACCGCACAATGGAGTGCCGAATGCGCGTTCTGGTCATCGAAGACAACACCGACATCGCGACCAACATCGGGGATTACCTCGAGGATCGCGGCCATGTGGTCGATTTCGCCGGCGACGGCGTCACCGGGCTGCATCTGGCTGTCGTACACGATTTCGACGTCATCGTGCTCGACCTGACCCTACCGGGCATGGACGGGCTGGATGTCGCCAAGAAGCTCCGCCACGAGGCGCACAAGCAGACGCCGGTGCTCATGCTCACGGCGCGCGACTCGCTGGACAACAAGCTGGTTGGCTTCGAGTCCGGTGCCGACGACTACATGACCAAGCCTTTCGCCCTGCAGGAACTGGCGGCGCGGCTGGAAGTGCTTGCGCGTCGGGGCAAGGGTCCGCAAAGCCGCGTGCTCAAGGTGGACGGTCTCACCTACAACCTCGACACGCTTACCGTGACCCGCGAAGGTAAGTCGATCCAGCTCAATCCGATCGGCCTGAAGCTGCTGCAGGCACTCATGGAGGCCAGCCCCTCCGTGGTGACGCGGCAGGATCTGGAGCAGCGGGTCTGGGGAGAGGAGCTTCCGGACTCGGACTCGTTACGCGTGCATATTCACGGGCTGCGTGCGGCCATCGACAAACCTTTCGAGAAGCCGCTGATCCACACGCGTCACGGTATCGGATATCGCATGGTCGATCCGGATGCGGTCCAGACGTAAGCTTCGTTTTCGCCTGATTGTCACCTTTACGCTGTTCGGTCTCGGGCTGAGCGCTCTTTTCGCGTTCGCGGCGATCAACATCCGCGAGCGTGTCGAAGAACAACTGATCAACTCGGCCTTGCAGGATGAAGCGGACTCGCTCAACGCGCAGGTTCGGGCGAACCCGGCTGAGAGGCCGCAGTTCAACATCATCCAGGCCGCCACCTTCAGCGAACGTACGATTTACAAGGCGCCGCTGAACTGGCAGTCGCTCGATACGGGCGTGCACGAGCTCTACGAGACCGGCAAGGACGGCAAGCCGCGCCACTTCAAGGTGGCCGTCCGGCGCGAAGGCGGCATCATCAACTTCCTCCAGTTCGACGTCTCGCGCGACGAACTCGGCAAGCGCCAGCTCATCACCAGCGTCATCGCGGCGGTCTTTCTGTTCGGGTTGTTCTCGCTGGTGCTTGGCGTGTGGCTTTCGGCGCGCGTCCTGCGCCCGGTGACCGATCTGGCCAGGCGCCTGCGTGACTTCCGCCGCGTGGGCAAAGCCGAGGCGCTGGCCCCGCACTTCGCCGACGACGAAGTCGGCGAGCTTGCCGTGGCGCTCGATGAATACGCCATGCGCCTGACCTCGGTCGTCGAGCGCGATCGCGAATTCAACTCGGACGTGAGCCACGAGCTGCGCACCCCGCTCGCAGTGATCGCCAGCACGACGGAGCTCCTGCAGGGCTCGCCCGATCTGACAGACAAGTTGCGCGAGCGACTGAAGCGCATCGAGCGCGCATCGCGCCAGGCAACCGAGATGATCGAAGCCCTGTTGCTGCTGTCGCGCGCCGAACGTCGAGGTCCCACGCGCGGCGAAACCACCGACGTGGCCAAGGTCGCCTCGGATGTGATCGAAAGCCAGCGCCCGCAGATGGGCGGCAAGCCCATCGAGATCGAGTTGGTGTCCGATGGATCGGTGTCGGTAAACGCGCCGGCCTCGGTGATTTCGGTGGCCCTGACCAACCTCATCGGCAACGCGATCAAGTACACGATGGAAGGCAAGGTCACGGTGCGCGTGCTCGACGGCCGCGTGGACGTGATCGATACCGGCCCCGGCATCAAGCCGGAAGACGCCGAGAAGCTGTTCCAGCGCGGTATTCGCGGCGAAAGTGCCACGGGCGGTGGTGCGGGGCTAGGCCTCGCGATCGTGCGTCGCTTGTGCGAACTGTACGACTGGGACGTTTCCCTGCGACCGCGGGCCGACATGGCCGGCGCGATTTCGACGATCGATTTCCGCTGAGCGAAGACGGACGTCCAGGCGTCCTGTCACAGGGGCTGTCACTAAGCTGCCATTTTACTGCACGACTATCCGACGCTTCCACGGCGCGTGATGGGCACCCTCAGGGGAGGTGTGCCGCGACGCGTCCGCGAGTGTAAGGATGCAGTCCCTTGTTCAAGCAGACCGTTCTGGCCATCGCCCTCGGTATGGCCCTGTCTTCCGTTGCCTACGCGACCGACACCGATACCACCGACACCAACGCCCCGGCTGATAACGCCAGCGCCACAAAGCGCGACAAGGTGCAGGACCTCGATGCGGTCTCCGTGATCGGCACGGGCGAGACGCGCCAGGTGCAGCGCCTGCGTCCCTCGGACCAGAAGGCCCTGCCGCCCGGAACGAGTCTTCAGAAAGTTCTCAACACGCTGCCGGGTGTGAATGCACAGTCGGTCGACGCGCTGGGTACCAACGAACAGTCGATGACGCTCAGCCTGCGCGGCTTCAGCGGCACGCGCCTCGGGTACACGCTGGACGGCATGCCGCTGGGTGACAGCGCTTACAACAACTACAACGGCTTATCGATCAACCGCGCGCTGATCYCCGAGAACTTCGCTGGCGCCGAACTCTCCGAGGGCATCGGCAATCTCGGCACCCCGTCGACCAGCAACCTCGGCGGTACCATCGCCTATACATCGAACGATCCGACGAAGACGATGGGTGGCCGCGTCTCGCAGACCGTCGGCAGCGACGCCAATCGCCGCACGTATGCGCGCTTCGACACGGGTGAGCACAACGGCTTCTCAATGTACCTGTCCGGAGCGAAAACCACATCCGATCTGTGGAACGACCAGACGGCGTACAACGGTTCGACGACGAAACAGTTCAACGGCAAGGCCGTGTGGGACCTCGACTGGGCGCGATTCACCGGCTTCGCGGACACCTCACGCACGTCGCAGGCGGATTATTTCTACCTGTCCAAGAGTGAGCTGGCGCGCGGCCTGGGTTGGGACTGGGGTGGCTCGGCACCGAACTGGCAGAAAGCGATCGGCAAGGCTTACTGCAATGCCGGCACGCTCAACGCCAAGCTCTGTGACAAGAGCGGTGCGGATACCGACGCGGACGGTGCGTTCACCGCGGGTCAGATCCTGCGCAACGACGATCTTTACTACCTCGCCGGCGACTTCTTCCCGAGCGACTCGGTCACCATCCACGCCCAGGTCTATCACCACGAGGACGCGGGCGAAGGACACAACTGGAACAGCGGCACGTATTCCTACCCGGGCACGCCGCAGCAGTTGCCGATCATCTTCCGCAACACGCTCTATACGATCAATCGCTCGGGCGCCGTGCTGTCGGCAGCGTGGGACATCGCGAACCAGCACATCGAAGGCGGTGTCTGGTACGAGCACAATGTCTCTACGGCGTCGCGCTACAGCAGCTACGTCACCGGGCCGCGGGACCTCAGTGGTCCTATCGACGCCACGCCGGACCTCGGCGTTTTCGACCAGCGTACGGTATGGAACACGCGACAGGCCTTCCTGCAGGACACGATGCGCTTCCTCGACGATGCACTCACGGTCGATGTCGGCGTGAAGAGCCCGCATGTCACCTCGCGCGCGGAGGCCTTGCCGGGCGACGCCGTGAAGCCGATTCCCGCTAACTCAAACAACCAGTTCGCCACGGGTTCGCTCAGCGCAAGCAAGGCATTGCTGCCGCAGTTCGGTGCGCGCTACAAGCTCGCCGAAGGCCAGGAAGTCTTCACCAGCTTCTCGAAGAACGTCGCGATGTTCCAGGGTGGGTTCAAGCTGGGTCCGCAGGCAGTGGCCCAGTCCATCTGGGACACGCAGGGCGACCTCAAGCCCGAGAAATCGCGCAGCCTCGAGGCCGGCTATCGCATCGAGACGGACCAGGTGGCCGCTTCGGTCGCCGCATACAATGTGCGCTTCGACAACCGTCTGCTGCAGTACAACCCCTGCGACTCACGCCAGCCGGTCGGGCCGAGCTGCGGTAATCGCTTCTACAACGTCGGTGGCGTGAACAGCCACGGCGTTGAACTGACCTTCGTGTGGCAGCCGACCAGTCACCTGCGCTGGTACAACTCGGCCTCCTTCAACCGCTCGACGTATGCCAGTGACTACGTGCAGGCCGGTGTCGTCCAGCACACCAGCGGCAAGATCCAGACCGACACGCCGACCAAGCTGTTCGCGACGCAGATCGACTGGACGCAGGGGCCATGGTTCGCCTCGCTACGCGGCAAGTACACCGGCAAGCGTTACTACACCTATACGAACGACCAGGGCTTTGGTGGATTCACCACGTGGGACGTGTYGGGTGGCTACGACTTCGGCCCGCTTTCGGTGGCGAAGGACGTGCGCCTCTCGCTCAACGTGACTAACCTCACCGACAAGCGCTATGCCAGCAACTTCGACTCGAGCGCCTTTGTGCCCAGCGACCCGGCCGGTACCGCCTATGTGTTCCACGCATCCGCGCCCCTGCAGGTATTCGCGACGCTGGATGTACGGTTCTGATGGCTCGCCGCATCGCCGGTCTGGGCTTGATGTTACTTCTGGGCAGCGCTTCGGCGCAGACCGTCGATGTTCGTACGGCGGATGTCGCGCAGGCGCCGCTGCCGCGCTCGGTCACGTTCGGCGGGAAGACGTATGTCGATC
>NZ_JBFUJE010000102.1:0-11038 GCF_056401535.1 Luteibacter sp. P4_E6
GCATTCCCCCCTGCTGCAATCCCATCGGCTTCGCCTGGCCCGTGTGTCGGAACCCGGCCGCATCTATCTGATTACCTCGGTGTGCTGGAATCGGGCGCCTGTCTTTCGCGATGTGCGCAACGCACGTATCGCTTCCCGTGTGTGTCATAGCCCGAAGACATGGCCGAATGCCACGTGTCTTGCGTGGGTGGTCATGCCTGATCACTGGCATGGGTTGATTGAACTGCATGAGGGTGATCTTTCCCGGACGATCGCCCGGTTCAAGGCGATGGTTTCGAGCAACATCAAGCGGAAGACGGGGCGGAAGTCGCCGGTCTGGCAAYGGACGTTTCATGATGCGGCGTTGCGGTCGGATGACGATGTTAAGGCTGCGGCGAGGTATCTGGTGGCCAACCCGTTGCGTGCGGGGCTTGCTGAGAGCGTTGGGGAGTATCCGTATTGGAATGCTGCTTGGCTTTAATGCCGCCTCGCTGACGCATCGGCCCCTGCTTGGTAGGAGCCGATTTATCGGCGATGGGTTGTGCGACACGGTTAGGGGTTCGCCGATGAATCGGCTCCTACCGAGCGGGGGCGCGGTGCCCTGTACGGATCTGCGTCCTGCCTCGGGACAAATTCTCAGCCTTATGGCATCGTCCGGGGATGTCTGCCCCTCAGCCTGCTCACTACCTCCGTCGCCTGGGTATCTGGGATGCCGCGATGATCGTCATCGGCGGTGTCATCGGTGCGGGTATTTTCCGTACGCCGGCCACCGTCGCGCAGCTCACCAGTTCGGGCGGGGAAGTCATCCTCTTCTGGACGTTGGGTGGCCTGCTTACCCTGGCCGGGGTGCTCTGTTACGCCGAACTCGGTGCGCGGCGGCCGCAGGCGGGTGGCACGTATGTGTATCTGCGCGAGGCCTTCGGTCAGTTGCCGGCCTTCCTGTTCGGCTGGACCATGGCGCTGATCAACTACCCGGGCAGCGTGGCCGCGGTGGCGACCACGTTCGCCGACTATGCGTGCCGCGCCATGGGCCTGCCGCATGAGTGGGTCAAGCCACTGGCCGTGGGTGCGATCAGCTTCATCGTCGCGGTGAACCTGTTCGGCATTCGCGCCGGTGCCCTGGTGCAGAACATCTTCACCGTGCTCAAGCTCGGCGCCGTGGCCCTGCTGATCGTGGTCGGCCTCTTCCTTGCGAAGGGTCATCTCGGTGCCGCCTTCGCCGCCGATCCGACGCACGACGTGCCCGTGAGCACGGTGATCGGTGCGATCCTTCCGGCCTTGTTCGCCTATGGCGGCTTCCATTACCTCAACGACCTCGCGGGTGAAGTGCGTGATCCGCAACGTACGCTGCCGCGTGCGCTGGGTCTGGGCATGCTTAGCGTCGTGGTCTGCTACGTGCTGGTGAACATCGCTTACATGACCGGCCTCGGTCATGCCGGTCTGGCCGCGAGCACCGCACCGGCAGCCGACCTCATGCGTCGCGTCTTTGGCGAATCCGGCGCGACGATCATCGCCGTCGGTATCGCATGCTCCACCTTCGGTTACTGCAGCATCGCCATTGCCGGTGGTGCGCGCGTGCTGCAGGTGATGAGCGCGGACGGGATGTTCTTCAAGCCGATCGCGCGTATCGAGCCGCGTACGGGCGCGCCACAGTTTGCGCTCGTCGCGCTGGGTGGCTGGGCGATCGTCCTGCTGGTTTCTGGCAGCTTCAACGCACTGCTCAATTACACGACCGTGGGCGAGTGGCTATCGCATGCGTTCGGCATCGCGACCATCTTCTGGTATCGCAAGAAATTGAAGTCGGAGCCATCGCCGTATCTGGTGCCGGGGTATCCGGTGTTGCCGTTGATTTTTACGGTGACGGTGTTGTGCGTGATTGCTGCCTCGGCGATTACGCAGCCGGGTGATGCGGGGATGAGCCTGGTGATTATTGCGATTGGTGTGCCGGTTTATTACATGTGGCGGAAGAGGCGGGCGGTTTAGGGCTTGCTGGTGATGTAGCGCTTGCCGGTGGAATAGAGCTCGCCGATGAATCGGCTCCTACCGGGCGGGGGCATCGCCGATGAATTGGCTTCCACAACGTGGCAGCATCGGGGGATGCGAACCTTTCTTTCGTTTTTGCTTATCGGTGCCACGGTGTCGGCGCAGGCCGCGACGGTGGATCTGGCTCATCCGGATGCCGTGCGTATGACGCCGAAGGGTGCCTCGCTGGATCCCACCATCTGTAAAGCAGCCGATGGCAGTGAGCTGGTCGCGGTGACCTTCCAGCCCTCCCCTTCGCCCTCGCTGGTGATCGCGCCGAAGCAAGGGAGTTGGGCGTGGCCCGCCGACGGCGCCATGCGTCTTCGCGTGCAGAACGGCATGCCCTGGCCGGTCACGCTCATCGTCGACATCGCCTCGAACGACAAGCACATCATGACCACGGTCGGCGTGCCTCCGGGGCCGCCGCAGACACTGTCGGTCTCGCTGAAGCCGACGTCGCCACGCGCCTTCGGCATGCAGGTCGGGCCGCCGATGCCGTTCGACGAAGGCAGGGAAAAGTGGCTCGTCGCCACGGCGGTCGAAGGCCAGGTCGATGCCGGCGCGATCACCTCGGTGACGCTGTCGATGCCACAGCCGGGCGCGGCGCAGACGCTGCTGTTCGGCAAGCTGGACACCGTGGCCGACGATGTCGATCTTCGCCAGGCGTATGCCGTCCTCGTCGATGGCCTTGGCCAGTACACGCGCAGCGCATGGCCAGAGAAGGTGGCCAACACCGAAGCGCTCAAGCAGCGCGCGAACGCGTTGCCGGCCGCGGCCCCTGTCAAGGGCCTCGATCAGTACGGCGGCCGCACCGATCTGCCCGCCTTGCAAAAAACCGGATGGTTCCACACGCAGAAACAGGGCAATCGCTGGTGGCTGGTCACGCCGGAAGGCCACGCCTTCTTCTCGCTCGGCGTGAACGCCGTGAACATGACGGACGGCCGTACCTACGTGCAGGGCCGCGAGTTCATGTTCGCCGACCCCGCCGCGGCCAACGGTAAGTTCGGCGGCACATCGGACAGTCGCAGCGATGCCGGCTCGCAGCGCGACAACGGCATGAACCACGGCCGCTGGTGGGACGTCTACGCAAACAACGTCGCGCGTACGCTGGGCGATAACCCCGAAGCCCCGTGGCGCAAACGCACGGTCGATCGCCTGAAGGCCTGGCGCTTCAACACGCTCGGCAACTGGAGTGATCCGGGCTTTGCTGGCGACCACCGGATCGCCTACACCGTGCCGATCCTCATCCACGGCGACTTCAACACGGTGAGCACGGGCTACGACTACTG
Source organism: Luteibacter sp. P4_E6 (assembly GCF_056401535.1). Taxonomy (NCBI): domain Bacteria; kingdom Pseudomonadati; phylum Pseudomonadota; class Gammaproteobacteria; order Lysobacterales; family Rhodanobacteraceae; genus Luteibacter; species Luteibacter sp. P4_E6. The sequence continues at coordinate 3,291 of NZ_JBFUJE010000102.1, forward strand.
GGGCCGCATGCCGGATCCCTTCGACCCGCGCTTCATCAAGGCGACCGAAGTCGCCGTCGCGGCGGCGAGCAAGGGCGTGCGCGACGATCCCTGGCTGCTCGGCTACTTTGCCGACAACGAACTGGCGTGGGCAGGGCAGGGACCGCAAGGCCGCTGGGCGCTCGCCGTCGGCAGCCTCGCGCAGGGGCCGGAGAGTCCGGCGAAGCAGGCGTTTCTCGCCTACCTGAAGAAGACGCATGGTGAGGCCGCAGCGTTTGCCAAGGCGTGGGGCGTCGAAGCGTCATCGTGGGACCAGGTGGCCGCGAAAGGCTTCAAGGCACCCGACCCGAGCGAAGCGCATCCCGCCGTCGCGGTGGACTACATCGCCTTCCTGAAACTCTATGCGGGACAGTATTTCCGCACCGTCGCGCAGACGCTGAACAAGGCCGATCCGCATCATCTCTTCCTTGGCGGCCGGCTTGCCGTGCGCACGCCGGAGACCGAAGAGGCGAGCGCCACGTACGCCGACGTGACCAGCATCAACACCTATACCGATCTGCCCGAGCACGGCTTCGACGTGGCCGAGTTCCGCAAGTTCGACAAGCCGGTGATGATCACCGAGTTCCATTTCGGCTCGGCCGATCGCGGGCCCTTCGGCAATGGCGTCGCCGCGGTAGGCAGCGAGGACGAGCGGGGTAAGGCTTACGCGCGCTTCGTGGATGCCGCGGTCGCATCGGGCGTGATCGTCGGCACCCATTGGTTTCAGTACGTCGACCAGCCGGTCACCGGTCGCATCCTCGACGGGGAGAACAGCCATATCGGCCTGGTCGGCATCACCGACATCCCGTTCGAGGGTTTCACGCGCGCCGTCACCGACGCGAACGCGCGCTCAGGCGGCGGGCGCTAGCTGCAAGCCGTTGCGCGTCTCGCGGGCCACTTCACGGCCGAAGGCGAAGGCCAACGGCTCGGCGAGGCCGACGATGGCGCTGAGGGCCACGTTCTGGTTCACCGCGTAACTCATCGAAAAGGCGATGCTGAAGTGCGTCGCCGCGTATTTGATTTTCCTGGCCACGGCCGGACTCTCCAATAAGAATGACTCTCATTATGGGGATGGCGAGCCCCGAGTCCAACTGATGGTTCGCATCGAATCGATAGGAGTTCCCTATCGACCGACGACCGTCAACGACGAATCGTCGTTCCGAGCACCATCGCCACGACCATGACCAGCGCGACGGCCATGCAGGCGCTGGTCGGCTTGACCCGGCGGGCATCGATCCGCGGCACCAGCCGCCAGATGAGGAAGGCGCCGATCAGCATGTCCAGCACCAGCGAGGCGCGCATCCAGGGCAGGACGAAGATCGACTGCCCCGGCGCCTGGCCGTGCTGCGCAGCGATCGCCAGACCGCCGGTAAGCACCGCGATGAGCGCCCAGATCAGGCTGGCCATGTAGGCACGGTTGAACACCACCGGCGTCTTCTCGAGGAAGCGTAGGGCTCCCCAGACGATAAGGGCAGGGATGACGGCGGCGGCGCTGGAGTAGATCACCCACCAGATAGCGGCGGAGAGGAAGGTCAGGAGAGGCTGGGTCACATGGCTTCCATCAGTACGCCGGGCCGAAGCGGCCGAGTGCCTTGCTCATCAGCCATGCCGGCCCGATGAGAAGGTACTGGAGGTCGGTCAGGAACGAGGGACGCTTGCCTTCGATCTTGTGCCCGATGAACTGGCCGATCCAGGCCACCACGAAGATGCCGATGGCCAGCCAGAGCAGACCGCTGCTGCCGATGGTGCGGTAGAGCGAATCGGTAACCAGCGCCAGCGAGAGGAAGGCGCCGGCCATGGCCAATCCGATCTTGCGCGACAGCCGGTAGTAGTAGAAGCAGAAGGCCAGGAACATGGCCAGCACAGCCCACAGGCCCGGACGACCGAGCCAGCCGGGCACCGGGATCAACCAGATCAGTGCGACCACCGTCCAGGTGATGGCCGGTACGCAGATCCAGTGAATCAGCCGATTCGTCGGGTTCTGATGATCGGCTGCGTAGTTGTCGAACCAGGTGGCTGCGTCGCGCATGGTCGTACCCCTGTAAGAACCTTCCAGCCAGAGCTTAGTCCAGTCGGATGCCCGCGAGCTTGTCCAGCGCCTCGGCGTACTTGTCCGCAGTGCCGTCGATGACATCCGCCGGCACCTTCGGCGCGGGCGGCGTCTTGTTCCAGCCGATCTGCTCGAGGTAATCGCGGACGAACTGCTTATCGTAGCTCGGCGGGCTGATGCCGACCTGGTAGTCGTCGGCCGGCCAGAAGCGCGAGGAATCCGGGGTGAGCATCTCGTCCATGATGTGCAGCACGCCGTTCTCGTCGGTGCCGAACTCGAATTTCGTATCGGCGATGATCACGCCGCGCTCGGCGGCATAGGCCGCGGCCCAGGCGTAGATCTCAAGCGTGGCCTTACGCACGGCGTTCGCCATGTCCTCGCCGACCAGGGCGACGACAGCCTCGAAGCTGACGTTCTCATCGTGGTCGCCCACGGCGGCCTTGGTCGACGGGGTGAAGATCGGCTCCGGGAGCTTCGCGGCCATCTGCAGGCCTTCGGGCAGCTTGATGCCGCAGATGTCACCGGTGGCCTGATACGACTTCCAACCCGAGCCGATGATGTAGCCGCGGGCGATGGCTTCGACCGGGACGGGTTTCAGGCGCTTGGTGATCACGGCGCGCTTCGCGTACAGCGCGGCATCCACGCCGGCCGGCAGCACCGAGGCGACGTCTTCGCCGGTGAGATGATTCGGAATGATGTGGGCGGTCTTGCCGAACCAGAAATTGGAGATCTGCGTGAGCATCTCGCCCTTGCCCGGAATCGGATCGGGTAACACCACGTCGAACGCCGAGAGCCGGTCCGTCGCCACCATGAGCAGGCGGTTGCCCGGCAAGGCATAGACGTCGCGGACCTTGCCGCGATGGATGAGGTCCAGGCCGGGCAGGTCGGATTGCGAGAGGGTGGTGGGCACGGCGAGGACTCCGGTAGGTACATTGCGAAGTTCGCCATTGTACCGGCCCCCTGCTCGGTAGGAGCCGATTCATCGGCGATGGGGTGCTGGCGACAACCTGGCCCGCTGCCGCGGGATCGCCGATGAATCGGCTCCTACCGAGCAGGATGGAAAGGCCGTAGGCGTTGGCCTGCTAGAATTTAGGGTTACTGCCCCCATTGCCCTGCCATGCGAATCCTGACGACCGCGGCGCTTGCCCTGGCCTTATCCGCCCCTGTCCTTGCCACGCCGCCCACGAAGCCGGCGCGCCTGGGACTGTGCGCGGCGTGCCACGGTGAAGACGGCATGGCACGCATTCCCGGCGCACCCAACCTGGCCGGGCAGAAACTCGATTATCTTCGCGAAGCGCTTCGCCAGTACCGCGATGGCCGCCGCGACATCCCCGTGATGCGCGCAGCCACCGGCCCCCTCACCGATGCGGAACTGGACCAGCTGGCCCAGTGGTTCTCCGCGCAAACCCCTTCCAGAGCGGCTCCATGAATTTTACCGGTACCTTCATCGGCATCGTCGCGGGCATCTGGTTGACCCACAACCTGCTCGGTGCCCTCATCGGCGGCGCCCTCGGCTTCATGTTCGACGCCAGTCGCCAGCAGAACCAGCGACGGCGCGCCCCCGCACAGGGCGGCTACATCTCGCCGCTGTTCGCGCTGATCGGCGCGGTGGCCAAGGCCGATGGACGCATCTCCGAAGCCGAGATCGCCATCGCCGAACGCCTCATGGCACGCATGGGCCTGGACCAGGACCAGCGCACGATCGCGGTGGGCGCCTTCAACGAAGGCAAGCAGCCGGAGTTCAACGCCGCCGAGGTGATCGACGAGCTTCGTCAGTGGGTCGGCCACCGTCGCGACCACGCGTTCCCGGTGATCGACGTGGTGATCGAGACGGTGCTCGCCGAGGGCAACCCGTCGCCCGAGAAGATGGCCATCCTGCGCCAGCTCGCCTTCGCCCTGCGCGTGAGCGACATGGAGCTGATGGCCCTCATGGCGATGAAGGGTTATGCCTGGAACGCCAACGCCGGCGGCCGCTCGTACGGCGGTAGCCAGGGTCGCACCGGTGGTGGCTATGTGCCGCCGCAGCGCAGCGCGCAAGGGCCGGACCCTTACGCGGTGCTCGGCATCCAGCGCGACACCGACGACCGCGGCATCAAGCGCGCCTACCGCAAGCTGATTTCGGAGCACCACCCGGACCGCCTTGGCGATCTGCCGGAAGATATGCGCCGTCGTGCGGAGTCGCGGGCGAGCGAGATCAATGCGGCGTATGAGCGGATCAAAGCCGAGCGCGGCTTCAAATAAGGCAATGTAGGAGCCGATTCATCGGCGATAGGGTGCTCGCCCAAAGCGCACACACACTAGAAATACCCGCCCCACTGGATCACGCTTGGCCAGGCCCCATGTTCTTCGGTACCTGGCCCGCTGGCGCGGGATCGCCGATGAATCGGCTCCTACCATTCAATTACGGTATCGATTATGTCCAAGCAATCCCCTGTCATCGCCCCGTCCATCCTCTCGGCCGACTTCGCCCGCCTGGGCGAGGACACGCGCAAGGTGCTCGACGCCGGCGCGCAGTGGGTGCATTTCGACGTGATGGACAACCACTACGTGCCCAACCTCACCATCGGACCGATGGTGCTGAAGGCGCTGCGTGACTACGGCATTACCGAGCACATCGACGTGCACCTCATGGTCAAGCCGGTGGACCGCATCGTGCCGGACTTCGCCAAGGCTGGCGCACGCAGCATCAGCTTTCATCCGGAAGCCAGCGAGCACGTGGATCGCACCATCCAGCTGATCCAGGGCGAAGGCTGCGAGGCTGGCCTGGTGTTCAACCCGGCCACGCCGCTGTCGTGGCTGGACTTCGTCATGGACAAGATCGACATGGTGCTGATCATGTCGGTGAACCCGGGCTTCGGCGGGCAGAAGTTCATCCCCTCTGCGCTGGAGAAGATCCGCCAGGTGCGTGAGCGTATCGACGCCAGCGGCCGCAAGATCCGTCTCGAAGTGGACGGCGGCGTCACCCCCGACAACATCGGCGCGATCGCGGCGGCCGGTGCCGACACCTTCGTGGCCGGCTCGGCCATCTTCAATGCGCCCGATTACGCCGACGTGATCCGCCGCATGCACGCCGCCATCGACGGCAAGTAAGTCCGCCGGCTCGGCCGGCCATAAATAAGATTTCACGAATAAAAAGCAAACTGGGTGGTACTGTAATCAAGGCTCGGGGTGGGTCACAGTCGAGGATGTGCTTATGAAAGCGTTGTCCGTACTGAGCCTTGCCGCCGCAATGTTTATCGCATCGACGGCCGCCCAGGCCGCCGATCGCCCGGTCCCCTTGCCTGACCAGCAGGCCAAAGTCGCCGACTCGTTGCAGCCCTGTCCGGGTGGCCTGGAGCGCTTCTTTCCGGGTGAATATTATTTCTGCGCAGCCGCCAACGACTTCTGGAGCGGCCATATGGGCCGGGCGCGCGAAAACCTGAAAGACGCCGCCCGCTGGGCGAGCAAGCCGGCCCAGTACGCGCTTGGCGTCATGTACTTCAACGGCGACCACGCCGACAAGAATCGGCCACTCGGCCTGGCGTGGCTCGCGATCGCCGCCGAGCGACACGACCCCGCGTACGAGCCCACCTTCATCTCCGCCTACCGCCAGGCCACGCCCGAAGAACTCGCGCAGGCCGACGCGTATTGGAAGGAGCTCAAGCCTGTGTACGCCGATGCCGTCGCGGCGCCGCGCGCCGGAAAGCAGTTCGACCGCGCATACCACGAGATCGAATGGGCCGCGAATTTCGGCGGCAGTGTCTTCATCGATGGCGTATTCATGCCCACGGTCTCCACGCCGACGGCGGACAACGAACCCCTGCTGAGCGGCTTCAGTGTCGCGCGGCTGCTTCAGTCCCAGAAAGCCATGTACTTCTATGGTTACGATAGCCACGTGTTTGTAGGCGAAGCCGAGCTCGTGCCCGTCAGCCAGGTCGTGGCACGCAAGACCGACGATTGATCAAGGAGAGAACCCCATGAAGCATTTTCATGTCGCCGCACTTGCCCTTCTCTGTGCCGTCACCGGTGTCGCTTCGGCATCGGATGCCGCCACCTCGGCGTCCGATGCGAAGGCGCAGATCCGCAAGACCATCCAGGGCTGTGCCCAGGGCCTGGAGCGCTTGCTGCCCGGGGACTATTACTTCTGCGCCGCCGCGCGCGACCTCAGCCACGGGCATAACAGCTTGTCGCGCGAACGCCTGCGCGACGCCGCGCATTGGGCGAGCAAACCGGCGCAGTACGCCCTCGGCCTGATGTACTTCAACGGTGACGAAGGCCCGTCGAACCGGCCGCTCGGCATCGCGTGGCTGGCACTGGCCGACGAGCGCCACGACCCGCGTTTCGAAGGTTCCTTCATCAAGGCCTATGCGCAGGCCACGCCAGCCGAGCGCGCACAGGCCAATGAATACTGGTTGCAGCTGAAAGAGGATTACAGCGACGCCGTGGCTGGGCAGCGCGCGCGCCGCCGGTATACCAATGAAATGCGCAACATCGAGGCCGCTTCGATGTTCGGCGGCTCGGTCTTCATCGACGGCATCACGCCGCCCAATGGTCCGGGGTTTGGCGAGTTCAACAATGGCGAAACCTCACGCGTCTCCGGTCAGACGGGCTTCGCCGTCAACCGGACGCTGAACAAGGCGGGCGAGGAGTTCTTCCGTGGCATGGCCGGTACCGTCACCGTCGGCGAAGTCACACCCGTCAACCTCGTGCCGATCGGCCAGGTCGTCGCCGAAACGCCAAAAGCCCCGGATTAACCGGGGCGTGCGGAATCGCTAAATCGGCAGCCACTCAGGATCAGGCTCCGCCACCCCAGCGGCTGGCGCACTTCCGTGCGCACCAGCCGCGCCAAGGCCTTCCATGGCCGGTTCCACGAAGTCGTCGAAAAGATCCATAGGATTCTCCCGTCTCAGTGCATGCCGAACAGGACGCCCAATACGAGGGCGCCAATGGCCAGGGCCACGCGGAGCGGCTCGAAGTCGCGTTCCAGTTCGGTGTTGTCAGCGTCGGGTTTGGTTTTCATGGTTCCTATCCTCGGCGCCGGGTCGGTAGGCGGAGCGTCCGCATTCGGGCAATCCGCAGGCCGTTTGTGGCAAATCCCGGGCAAACAAAACGTGTAGGCGCCCGGGCCGGGCAGGGGTGCGAGAAGGGGCAAGACGCGGGCAATCGCTGCCGGGGCCTTGCGGACGGGGCGTGCGCATAGGAACCTGCGCTGGCAAATTCACCTCAACGGAATGCCCATGGCCCGCAGCATCGCCATCGTCGAAGACGAACCCCTCATCCGCGCCAACTACGTCGAGGCGCTCAACCGCTTCGGCTACGAGGCCCGCGGCTACGGCTCACGCGGGGAGGCTTCCATGGCCTTCGCCATGCGCCTGCCGGAACTGGTCATCATCGACATCGGCCTGGGCGACGAGCCGGAAGGCGGCTTCGACCTTTGCCGCGAGCTCCGCGCGAAGTCGGCCACACTGCCGATCATCTTCCTCACCGCGCGCGATTCGGATTTCGACGTCATCTCGGGCCTGCGCCTGGGCGCCGACGACTACCTGTCCAAGGACACCAGCCTGCACCAGCTCGCGGCGCGCATCGCGGCGCTGTTCCGCCGTATCGAATCGCTGAAGGCCCCGGCCTCCAGCGAGACGGTGATCGAGCACGGTCCGCTGAAGCTCGAGTCCGAGCGCATGCGCATCCTGTGGAACGGCAT
>NZ_JBFUJE010000103.1:0-11011 GCF_056401535.1 Luteibacter sp. P4_E6
CAGCTGGTTCGTCGGCAACGAGCAGATGGTCCAGACCTCGGGTACCCGCAACGGTTCGCTGCAGGGTGCTTACCTGATCATGGCGGCCCGCGCGCTCGGCCTCGATTGTGGCCCGATGTCCGGCTTCGACCAGGCCGGCGTGGATGCCGAGTTCTTCGCCGGCACCCAGATCAAGTCGAACTTCCTGATCAACATCGGCTACGGCGATCCGGACAAGAATCTTTTCGACCGCCTGCCGCGTCTTTCCTTCGGCGAAGCGGCACAGATAGCCTGACCTCAATTCCCGCGGTGACCATCCGGTCCCGCTGCCATCAGCAGTACCCATCCCACTGCAGGAGATTCACCATGCGCGCACTCCGTTACGTCGCCCTCGCGGGCCTGCTCGCCACCGCCGGCACCGCCGCTGCTGCTCCGGTCACCTACAAGCTGGATCCGGGCCACACCATGGTCCTGTTCAGCTGGAACCACTTCGGCTTCTCCAACCCGACCGCCAACCTCGGCCAGGTCGACGGCACGCTCGTCTATGACGAAGCCGCCCCGACCAAGTCCACCGTCGAAGCGACCCTGCCGCTCGCCGGCCTCGACACCTTCGTGCCGAAGCTCGATGAGCACCTGAAGTCGAAGGACTTCCTCGACGCCGCCACCTACCCGACCGTCACCTTCAAGAGCACCAAGGTCACCTCGGCCGGCAAGGACAAGCTGAAGGTCGTCGGCGACCTCACCGTGCACGGCGTGACCAAGCCGGTCACCCTCGACGTCACCGTGAACAAGGTCGGCCCGCACCCGATGATGAAGGTCCAGACCGCCGGCTTCGACGCCACGGCCACGATCAAGCGTTCGGATTTCGGCGTCGGCGCTTACGTGCCGAACGTCTCCGACGAGATCAAGATCCGCATCACCACCGAAGCGCACGACGCCTCGGCTGCTGACAAGAAGTAAGCAAGCCCCTCGGCTTCGCTTCCAGACCCGCGTCGGTAACGGCGCGGGTTTTTTTTGTTCACCGTGGACACCAAGGCCCGGGCGCCCGGCTTCCAGGCCGCACATGCTTTCGCATCGCGCAGAGGGCTCGCCTTCGGCCTCGCAGGCTCGGCTTCGCCGTCGCTTTCTACACTTGAGCGTCTCGCGGGGAGACCTTGGCGTCCACCCTCGCTGCTCAGACAAGTCCTCCGCGTTCGAGAAGGAAGGCCGCTGACGCGGCCCATGTACTTATTTGGCCTACGGCCGCTCCACTTGTGCGGAACTCGCCTCGAGGGTGGACGCCAAGGTCTCTCACGACGATACGGTCAGCTGGAAGGAGAGCCGTTGGCGTGGGGCCGTCGTCGGCCCGGCCGTTTCCGGAGCACCAGGGCGGTGCGTAAGCCGTCGCTGGCACCCGGTTGCCGAACGTCTTCGTCGCGCCTGTGTCGGAGTGCATGGCGACAGCGGCAAGCATGGCGAAAGGACTCCGAATAAACACGACGGTCGATGCCGCCGAGCGCTTCGGCTCGACCCACGCGAACCGAAGGCTCTGCGCCGCGACGTCCAGGCACCGAAGGCTCTGCGCAGCAACGTCTGGGCCCGCCGCGGCAGGCACTCAAGCGGGTGAACCCGGAGGAAGCCCGAAAACCGCAATTCCACCGAGAGCCAATTCCTTTTTTGCTACCATCGCAGACCCCAGTTCCACGGCCTTGTCCGGAGTTTCCCCAATGCATGCCAATCCTGCGGCCGCCAAGCTGATTCCGGCCAACGCCGAGAACCGTTATGAAGTGACCAAGGCGGACCTTCCGCTATCCTGCCCCATGCCGGGCATGTACCTGTGGAACTCGCATCCCAAGGTCTACCTGCCCATCGTGGACGACGGCGGCACTTCCAAGTGCCCGTATTGCGGCGCCAATTACGTATTGAAAGACTGAACGGCCCCGCGCGGGCATGCTTCCTGCATTGCCCGTGACACTCCTTCCTCTCGGACCGCCCATGGCCACCGTCTTCCCAGATCGGACGATGACCGTCGTACAGCTCATCCCCACCCTTCACTCGGGTGGTGCCGAGCGTTCGACCCTGGAAATTGCCAGGGCGCTGGTCGCTGCGGGACACCGCTCGGTCGTGGTCTCCGCGGGCGGGCGCCTCGTCGCCCAGCTCGAGGCCGAGGGGAGCGAGCATTTCACCGTGCCGATCGGTCACAAATCGCTCCGCACGCTGTTCACTGTCGGCAAGCTTCGCCGCATCCTGCGCGAGGTGAAGCCCGACATCGTCCATGCCCGGTCACGCTTGCCCGCGTGGATCGGCTGGTGGGCCATGCGTGGCGTCAAGCCCCGCCCCCATTTCGTCACGACGGTGCATGGACTGAATTCGCCGGGTCGCTATAGCGCCATCCTGCTCCGGGGCGACCGTGTCATCGTCGTCTCGCAGACCCTGCGTGACTACGTGCTGCGTCATTACCCCGACGACATCGACACGGCGCGGGTGGCCGTTATCCCTCGCGGCATCGATACCGACGCTTTCCCTTACGGATACCGGCCCGACGAGACCTGGCAGCGCGCCTTCTTCGAGGAACACCCGCAACTGGCCGGCGCCCCGCTGCTGACCCTCCCGGGCCGTGGTACGCGTCTGAAAGGCCATGCGGATGCGATCGAGCTGCTCGCCGATCTCATTCATCGGGCCATCGACGCGCGCCTGCTCCTGCTCGGTGCCGATGAGCCCGGTCGCGAGGCCTACGTGGCCGAGCTGCGTCAGCTCATCCATGCCCGCGGCCTGGACGACAAGGTGGTGATCTCCCCGGCCCGGGACGATGTTCGCGACATATTCGCCATGTCGGCCCTCGTCCTGCAGCTGTCCGTTCGCCCCGAGTCGTTCGGGCGGACGGTGGTCGAGGCCCTGGCGTTGTGCCGTCCGGTCATGGGCTACGCCCATGGCGGCGTCGGCGAACTGTTGGCCGAGCTCTACCCGGCCGGTCGCGTACCGCTGGGCGATCGCGAAAAGCTGGTCGAGCGTGCTGCTGAACTGCTGCGTTTCGCGCCACCCATTCCGCCGCCGCGCAGTTACCGCCTGGTCGACATGCAGGAAGCCACGCTCGCGCTCTACGCCGGCCTGCTTCAGGGCGAGCCGACCGCGTGAGCGGCACCATCGCCCGTTCGATCAAGGCGGGTCTGGCCTCGCCGCTGTTGCCGATCTGGCTCGTGCCAGCCTTGCTGCCCTTCGGCCGCAGCGCTGAGCTGGGCGTGTTCCTTTGCCTGGTCGGCAGCATCCTGCTGCTGGTTCGCGAGCCGCAGGCCATACGCCATCACCCCGGCGCGAAGCTCTTCCTGTGGCTGTTCGCGGCTTATGCAGGCGCCGCCCTTGTCTCGGTCATCGATGCCGTGGCACCGGGCAAGAGCTGGCTTACGCTGGCTGGCATCCTCCGTTTCGCACCGCTGGGTGTGTACACCTGCTTCGCGATACGTCGGCCGGGCAAGGTGCGGGCCCTCTATCTGGCCACCGCCGTGGTGGTCGCGATCTGGGTGGCCGATGCCTGGGTACAGGCCATCACCGGCTACGGTCTCGCTGGCGCGTCGAATGCTGAACGCCTCTCGGGCATCTTCGGCGCAGACAACCTGAAGCTTGGTCCGGCGCTTTCCGCCCTGGCACCCTTCCTCCTGTGGGGCGCCCGTGAGCGCTGGGGACGTCGCGGCCTGGTCATCGCCTTCCTGCTGGCCCTCGGTCCTGTCCTGCTTTCCGGCTCACGTGCGTCGTGGCTTTGCTACGGACTCGTCGCGCTGGGTTTTCTCTGGAACGAGGCAAAGACGCCGCGCCGATTCGCCGTGGCGTGCGCGGCAGCCGCTATTTCGCTGGCCGTGGTCGTGTTGCTTGCATGGCAGGTGTCACCGCGTTTTCGCGACCGCGTGGCGCACACCTTGCCCGCCTTGTCGGGCACCAGCGCCGGCGTCGACAACGCGCTGACCGGAAGGCTGGATATCTGGACCACGTCGCTGCGGATGTTCGCCGCGCATCCGGTGAACGGTGTCGGTGTCCGTGGGTTCCGCTATGCCTATCCCGCGCTGGCGACACCGGGTGACCACTTCCTGACGATCGAGAAATGCGCAGAGGGCGAAGGTGCCTGCCACGCGCACCAGCTCGTGCTGGAAGTGGCGACCGAGACCGGCGTCATCGGACTGCTCGCGTGGCTGGCAGCGGTGGTCCTGGCCGTACGCACCTGGTGGCGCGCCGGAACCGTCGCGCGCTACCGGGCTTTCCCCGCCACGCTGGCACTGGTCGTCATCCTCTTTCCGCTGAACACGCACATGGCCTTCTACTCGGCCTGGTGGGGCCTCCTTGCCGCCTGGCTCGTGTCGGTCTGGTGCGCCGCGCTGTTTGCGGACCTGCCTGACCTGGAACCGCGCGATGGCGCGTGAGCCGCTATCGGTCGTCGTCACCACATTCAACAACGCGGACACCATCGAGGCCTGCGTGGCCTCCGTTCACTTCGCCGATGACATCCTCGTGCTGGATTCCGGCTCGACCGATGCCACGCGCGACATTGCCGCACRGCTGGGAGCACGCGTCGAAGTGCAGCCCTTCGCCGGTTACAGCGCCCAGAAGCAGGCGGCCATCGACCTCGCGATCCATCGCTGGGTGCTCCTGCTGGATTCGGACGAAGCCCTGCCRGTCGCCGCGGCGGATCGCGTACGCGCGGCCCTGGATTCGCCCGATGTCGCCGGCTTCGAGCTGCTCCGCCGGGAGTGGGTGTTCTGGCGCTGGCAGTCCGACCATGCGCGGCTGAATCACTATGTCCGTCTGTTCGATCGCACCCGTGCCCGGATGAGCGGCCACGAAGTGCACGAGAGCATCGTCGTCGACGGGCCGGTACGCCGCCTCGACGCCGTGATCGACCACTACGGCGAACGCGATATCGAAGGTCGCGTGGACAAGGCCAATCGCTACTCGTCGTTGCAGGTGCGCGACCGGCGCACGCGCACGCCGCGCCACCTGCGTGCACGCATGGTTGTCTATCCGACGGTTGCTTTCCTGCGCTACTACCTGTGGCGCGGACACTGGCGTGGCGGCTGGGCGGGCTTCGTCGCCGCGCGCGTGCACGCGTTCTACGCGTTCCTCAAGTACGCGAAGCTCTACGAACGCCGCGTCTCAGGCCGCCTGGTGGACCGTGATTCCCGGAACGCAAAAGGCGTCGACGAGTAAGTCGCACGCCTGCCGACGCAAGGCTTCGCGACGGCGAAATTCGCTGCGCCGTTTGCTCTCCACCGTCAACTCCGAACGGACCGGCTCATGCACGGGCATCGCGTAGAAGCCTTCTTCATCGGCGACACCGTCGTTCTCCTGCCAGAACCCGTCGTAGTCGGCCTTGATCTTTTTCCTGCTCGCGAACGGATGGGCCTCGTTGCTGATACCGCGTATGCGTTGCGCGCCCATCGCCTCGGACAGCGAACGGACCATCGACAGCAGGAGATTCTTCGGACGCAGTCCATGCGACTGCCGGGTGAGTTCGCGAATCGCATCGAGTCCCGCATTGTTCGCGGCACCTTGCAGGCAACCGATGATCACCGTACGGCCGTCGTCCACGAACGAAAGGGTCGCGTACGAGATCTGCAGCCCCCAGTCGTCGGTGAGCGAAAGGCTCAATTCGCCCTCGCGGCCCCGGAGCGTGGGTGCCTTCAGCACCAGTGACAGTCCGCTGCCATCGCGCAGGACGAGGCGCCCGACGCCGACTTCCCGCTGTAAGTACAACTGTTTGAACAACGGGGTGGGGAAACGGCGCACGGCGAAGGCGTAATGTTGCTGCGTGGCCGCCAGTCGCTGCATCATCGACCAGTGACGGTTCATGTAGCGGTGCTGGTAACGCTCGATCAGCGTGCGGTCGATCGCTGTCACGCCGGCCATGGCCGGCGATTCGAGGAACGCTAGCCACGCGCTGTGTCGACGCCAGTGAAGCAGCGCGCGCGCGATGTACGTCATCGCGGCATTGAATCCACGTGAACGTGAGCTATGCCATTCGGCCCGGCCGCGCAGCGAGCGCGCGAAACGGAGGAGCGACTGCATGGGGAAGGTCCGTCCAGGGAGTAGACGAATCGTTTCTACGCTCGTATTTTTTCGCGTAGCTTTCGTCGTCGCTGACGGGAAGTAGCTGCTTAGGCGCGTAATTAACGGCGGTCGAGCCGGATCAGTAGATCTTCGGCTCGCCGGGTGGGCGCGTCTTGAACCGCTTGTGTACCCAGAGGTATTGCTCAGGTGCTTCACGCGCCATGCTTTCGATCTGCACGTTCACCCGTGCGGTGTCGTGTTCCGCGTCGTCACTGGGAAAATCCGCAAGCGGAGCACCGAGGCGCATGGCGTAGCCGGCATCGCCCGGCAGGCGGCGGTGGTAAAAAGGGATGACAAGCGCACCCGACAACCGGGCCAGGTGATGCGTCGCGGTGATCGTCGCGGCCCGGACACCGAAGAACGGAACGAAGACGTTGTCCTTGCTGCGCATGTCCTGGTCGGGTGCGTACCACAGCGTGCCGCCCTTCTTCAGATATCGCACGGTCCCACGAATATCGTCTTTGTCGAACATCGCGTCGGCGTAGTGCAGGCGCGAGCGCAGCACCGCGAACTCGAAAACCTCCGAGTCCATCCGCCGGTACATGCCGGCGATGCGAATGCGCGAGGAGACCAGGCGGGCGCTCAGTTCGAGGTGCGAGAAGTGGCCGCCGACGAGCAGGACGCCGCGGCCGGCGGCACGCGCGGCCTCGAGGTGCTCGAGGCCTTCGACGGTGACCGGTACGTTCGCGATGGCGCGGTCGGAGCCCATCCAGCCGAGCGCGAATTCGGCCAGCATCATGCCAACGTCGCAGAGATTGGCCCGCAGCAGCGCTTTCTGGGCGGTCTCGCCCAACTCGGGGAAGCACAGCGCGATATTGGTTGCGGCGATGCGCCGCCGTTCCCGATTCAGGTGGAGCGCAAGGCGTCCGGCCGCGCGTCCGAGGCGCATCAGCGTGCGGAAGGGCAGGTGCGCGATGAGCCAGATGAAGCCGACGCCGACCCACGCGGCCCAGTGGCGGGGCGCTAGCAGGCGGAGGGTAAAGGAGGGGCGGGGCATTCCAGGCATGTCCGGCCATTGTAGCGAATGGGGGCGGCTATACTGGCCGGTCACCGGGAAGTCCAGGGAACCCCGTGCTGCTGCGTCTGATCTACAACTGCGCCATGTACCTTTTCACGCCACTGGTGATGCTTCGCCTGATGGCGCGTGGCATGCGCTACGGCGACTATCACGTGCGCTGGCGCGAGCGCTTCGGCCGCTTCCCGCTGCCTCGCCTGCATGGTTGCCTGTGGGTGCATGCGGTATCGGTCGGCGAGGTCAATGCGGCCGAACCGCTGGTCAAGGCGTTGATGGAGGCCTATCCGCACGCGCCCATGCTCGTGACCACAGTGACGCCGACGGGCTCGGAGCGCGTCCGCCAGTTGTTCGGCGATCGTGTCCACAGCGTCTACCTGCCGTACGACCTGCCGTTTGCGGTGCGCAGCTTCCTGCGCAACACGCGCCCGCGGCTGGCCGTGATCGTCGAGACCGAGATCTGGCCGAACCTCTACTTCGCCTGCCGTCGCCATGGCATCCCCCTGCTGATCGCCAACGCACGTCTCTCCGAGCGTTCGTTGCGCGGGTACTCACGCATGAGCTCGCTGGTGAAAGGTGCGCTCCGTTGTGTCAGCCACATCGCCGCCCAGTCGCGCACGGATGCCGCGCGCTACCGTCTGCTCGGTGCCGAGCCGAGCCAGCTCACGGTCTGCGGCAACCTCAAGTTCGACATGCCGGTACCCGACGACGCGCTGGTGGCTGGCAAGGCCATGCGCGAAGCCTGGGGCACCGGTCGTCCGGTCTGGATCGCGGCAAGCACCCACGAGGGCGAGGAGATGAGCGTGCTCGAGGCGCACCTCGACGTGATGCGACGCCTGCCGGATGCGCTGTTGCTGATCGCGCCGCGCCATCCCGAGCGTTTCAAGGCGGTGGAGTCCTCGGTGCGCAGCCTCGGCTTCCAGGTAGGCACGCGCAGCGCCGACGGCGTGCCGGGCCACGGCACCCAGTGCTTCGTGATCGATTCGATGGGCGAGTTGCTGCGATTCTTCGCGGCCTGCGACGTCGCCTTCGTCGGCGGCAGCCTGGTACCCATCGGCGGCCACAACGTGCTCGAGCCCGCTGCCTTGTCGAAGCCGGTGCTGGTGGGTCCCTATACCTTCAACTTCGAAGAGATCACCCAGGCCCTGCTGGACGAGTCCGGCGGCCAGCGCGTCGCCAGCGCCGACAAACTCGGCGAGCAGGTCCTCTCCCTCCTGCGCGACCATGACCGCCGCCAGGCCATGGGCACCGCCGCCCGCCACGTCTTCGACAGCGAACGCGGCTCCGTCGGCAAGGTGATGAAACTCGTCGACCGGCTGTTGCAGGAATAGGAACATGTAACCAGCGGCTTGCGCCGCCTCACGCTTGYGGGTGCGTTGGGAGCCGCGAGGGGCAAGGCCCTTGGGGCCGCGGCGCGGCTCTTCGAGACGGGCGGTAGCTGGTCTCTCGCTYTGTAAGGTAGTCGGGGCCGCCCTCAGCTTAAGCGTCCCCAAGGRCCTTGCCCCTCGCGGCASCGAASGYYGAGGYTGCGTGGGGTCRAGCRCACCGCCAGCAAGCATGTGTTGTTGCTGTTGTAGGAGCCGATTCATCGGCGAAGCCTCAGAGGTCGTCGTTGCGAATGAGGCATTGCATCGCATCGTGGAGGCGGCTCAACCGCTCGCCCGATCACCACAAGGCCTTGTTCGCAAACCCGATAGCCTGAGGGTTCGCCGCTGAAGCGGCTCCTACGAAGGCGCGTTGGCGCGTTGGTGCGTTGAGGCAGTCGTGCGACGCACGGCGGCGAAGCGGCGTGATGCTCGTGCCACACGCAACGTCTACGTCCGGTGTCGCGGTCGGGTTGGCCCTTGGGGCCGCCTAAGCTGAGGGCCGCCCAGTTTCCGTGCAAGCGATCGCGCCACCTACGGCCCGTCTCGAAGAGCCGCGCCGCGGCCCCAAGGGCCAATCCGACCGCGACTCCCAGGAAACCACGAGCGTGAGGCGGCGACCGCCGCTCAACACACCAGCCGCGCAGCGGCTATCCGCACAAAAAAAAGCGGACCCGAAGGCCCGCCCTTTTCATCGTGCAGTGGAACGCGGCCGTTACTGCAGCAGCGAGTTCACTGCTTCGAGGTCCTTGATGTCCACCGTGCCAGCCGTCTGCTTCAGCAGGAGCTTGTCGAGGATGAACTGATGGCGGGCCTGCGAGTAGTCGCTGAGCGACGAGGTGAGGTTCTGCTGGGCGATCAGCACGTCGACGATGGTGCGGGTGCCGACTTCGAAGCCGGCCTGCGTCGCGTCACGTGCACTCTCCGACGACTCGACGGCGGCCTTGGTCGCTTCGACCTTGCTGATGCCGGCGACGACCGAGCGGTAGAAGTTGAGCGTGTCACGCACCACCTGGCGACGCACCGATTCCAGGGAGTCCTGGGCGGCATCGCGCTGGTAGATCGACTGGCGCACGCGCGACTGCGTGAGCCCACCGGAGAAGATCGGCACGTTCAGCGTCAGGCCGACCGAGGTCGCGCCACGGCCGTTGCTGCCGGACGAGCCGAGGGTGCCGGAGGTGGCCGCGGAACCGGCGCCGCCGTTCTGCGTCCAGGCCGTGCTCTTGTTGTAACCCAGCGACGCGTCGATCGTCGGCAGATGGCCGGCGCGGGCGGAGGAGATGCTGTGCTCGCTCGACTCGACGCTGTACTGAGCGGCGAGAATGCTCGGGCTGCTCTTGACCGCTTCGGCCACCCAGGCCTTCGGATCGTTCGGGGTCGGGGGATCCATTGGCAGCTGCTCACGCAGCTTCTTCAGGTTGTCCGCCGGCTTGCCGGTGATCTGGGTGAGGGCTTCGCGCGAGTCGGCCAGGGTGTTCTCAGCCGTGATGACGGAGGCGACCGAGGTGTCGTGCTGGGCCTTGGCGTCCTGCACGTCCGTGATGGCGGACAGGCCGACGTCGAAACGCTGCTGCGCCTGTTCCAGCTGGCGGGCGAGGGCCTGCTCGTTGGCCTTGGCGAAGGTCAGGGCGTCGTCGTTGGTCAGGACCTGGAAGTAGGCCGTGGCCACGCGCGTCGCCAGCTGCTGGAGGGCGGCTTCGTACGTCGCGTTCTGCGAGTTGGCGGACGAATGCGCCGCCTGCAGGTCGGCGATCTGGCTGAAATTCAGCACGCTCTGGGTCACCGTCGCGCTCAGCGTACGCTCGCGGGTGTGGCCGATGTCGCTGCTCAGCAGCGGATTGCCGTTGCCGTCGAGGAGCGGGTTACCAGCGGCGTCGGTCAGCACCGAACGCGAGGGGCCTGCCGGGTTGGACTGGGTAATACCGACCGAGCCGTTGACCTGAGGCAGCAGCAACGCGCGTGCCTGATCCACGCCTTCGCCGGTGGCGAGACGGGTGGAATCGGCCTGCGACAGCACCGGATCGTTTGCACGCGCCTGGCGGTAGGCGTCG
The DNA here is from genome assembly GCF_056401535.1 of Luteibacter sp. P4_E6. NCBI lineage: Bacteria > Pseudomonadati > Pseudomonadota > Gammaproteobacteria > Lysobacterales > Rhodanobacteraceae > Luteibacter > Luteibacter sp. P4_E6. Next base: position 10,479 of record NZ_JBFUJE010000103.1, read on the forward strand.
AGCAGGTCTTCAGCATGGCTCGCGAACGGCGTCGCGGCCAATGCAAGCGCGACGGTGAGCAGCTTCAAGCGCATGATTTCGCCTCGTGGGTGATGGGTAATCTTGTGGGTCAGAGCACGAAGCGCTTCACCGGCGCAGCGTGCGCCAGGTAGGGAAGGTCCGTTTCAAACAGCGATTCCTCGCGGAAGCGACCTTCACCCTCGTGGGTGAGGAGCACTGCCGTCTGCGCGGGGGAATCGCCGCGTACGACGAACATGCGCCCACCCGGCTTGAGCCAGCGCACGAACTTTTCGGGAACCGTGTGCACGGCACCGGTAATGACGACGGCATCGAAAACACCGGTCGGGTTGTAGCCGTTGACGGCCTCGGCGGTCTCCAGCGAGACGTTGGTCACCCCGGTCGCGGTGAGGCGCTGGCGAGCGGCCTCGACGAAGTCGGCGTGCATGTCGATGCTGGTCACGTGGGCRGAGAGGCGGGCGAGGCAGGCGGTAAGAAAGCCCGAGCCGGTGCCGATTTCGAGCACGGCGTCGGTC
>NZ_JBFUJE010000104.1:0-10976 GCF_056401535.1 Luteibacter sp. P4_E6
GGCTTACGCCGTCGCCGCCGCGACGGTCGTGTTGATCGTGGGTGGCTACGCGATGGCGGCCTTGCGTGCGCGGACGGCCGGCCTGGCGCTTGGCGGCGTGCTCACCCTGGTTTACGCCATACTGTATGGCCTGATCGGCGCGGAACAGTACGCGCTCCTGATCGGTTCGGTCGTGCTCGTGGCAGTCATCGCGCTGCTGATGTACCTGACTCGCCGGATCGACTGGTACGCCCAGGGCGTGCCGCTCAACCCCACGTCGGAAACGCCATGAACTTCCTTGCCATCGAAACCTCCACGGAAGCCTGCTCGGTCGCCCTCGTCCATGGTGACGAGGTGATCGAGCGCAGTGAGATCGCGCCGCGCCGGCACGCCGAACTCGTTCTGCCGATGGCGGACGCCTTGCTCGCCGAAGCCGGTCTGAGCCGCACCTCGCTCCACGGCATCGCGGTCGGCCGCGGGCCCGGCGCGTTCACCGGGGTGCGTCTTGGTGTGTCGCTGGCCCAGGGCATGGCGATGGCTCTCGACGTGCCTGTCGTTACCGTCTCGTCGTTACAGGCGCTGGCGCTGGAAGCCCCCGAAGACGATGCCGCGATTCTTTCGGTCATCGATGCGCGCATGGGTGAGATCTATGTCGCCGCATGGCGCCGCGAAGACGATGGCAGCATCACGCTGATCGACCGCGAGCGGGTGGACACCGCTGCGGCGCTGATCTTGCCCGAGGCCACGGCATGGCACGTTGTCGGCACGGGCTGGGCAACCTACGAGGCGATTCTCCGGGAACGCATCGCCGCGCCGATCCGCTCGGCGGACGGTGCGCGCTTTCCGCAGGCGCGGCACGTTGCCGAAGTGGCGGCGCGGGCGTTCCGTGATGGCGAGGCTGTGGCGCCGGAACTGGCTTTGCCGGTGTATCTGAGGGATAAGGTGGCGCTGACGTTGGTGGAGCAGGGACGGGCTTGAACGACCGCCTACAACCTTCGGGCTATGGTGGATGTCACCGTTTGGTTTTAGCGTGCGGGTACCGGTGCGAATGAATCGTCGCCGGGTGCCAGGGATAGCCACCAGGACGAAAGGAGATCGTCATGAAGGGTTCCAACACGCGCAAGCAGGGCGAGAGCGACGCGTCCTTCGGCAACGGTGGGAAAACCGAACTCAAGGTCGACGGTTATCACGTTGAGCCGGGCGGGAGTGAGCTCCTTCGCGCCATGCGGCGGACGACAGACGGACATATCATGCTGGCCATGGGCTGCATTCCAGCCCTGCGCGGGTGGCGATCCTGGTTGTCGAGGTTTCTCCCCCGTGTCATCCGCCCGTGGGCCAGCTGGCAGTATGGCCTGGCAAGGCTTACACCCACCGGCGAGTTCGATTCTTCGTTTGGCGAGCAGGGTGTCGTTATCGAGCCTCCGTTGCCTGAAGAGACCTTGCAGGGTGCCCAGCCGTTGCCGATGGCCGACGGCGCCACGGTGCTGGTGCTCAGGTCGCAGGCAAGCGATACGTGGATGCTCACGCGCAGGACAGATACCGGTGAACTCGACGCGGCATTCGGCATCAACGGCTACGTAAATCTGAACGGCATTCGCCCGCCCGCCGAGCCGGGGGTCGTCAAGGKGTTCGCGCTTCCCGCACAGGACGATGGCTTCTTCTTCGTCGGGACGACGAAGAATGTCGAAGGACGGTACGGCGGCATCGTGTTTCGCTTCGGCGCTTCAGGCCGGTTGGACCCGGTCTTTGCCGGCAAGGGTTACGCGCTGGTCGATGTTCCCCTGAACCCTCGCGGGCGGATCACGGATGCCGTACTTCAGGACGATGGAAAGATCGTTCTGAGCACGGCAACGTCCGGCGGAAATGCACGGATTCTGCGTCTGCTCCCGACAGGCCAGCCCGATCCCGCCTTCGGAACGAATGGCGAGTTCGTGGTCACCGGTGACAGCGCCGACCGGAACGAGATCGAGAAACTGGCCTGGTCGGGAGAAGCCGGTTTGTGGGGCGCCGGGACCATCATGACGCGTAGTCCCAAGGTCGGGTTGCTCGTCGCGTTGGACGACAAAGGACATGTCGCGCCGGGCTTCAATGGCGGCAAGCTGCTGGAGATTCACTACGGTGGCACAGGCGCCAAGGACGGTATCGCCATGCCCATTCACCTGCAGACTTCCAGCCATGGTGGCGTCGCGGTGATCGGAAGCCCCTATTACGACGGCACGATCGAGAGCAAGAAGGCGGTGATCGGGCGACACCTCCCGTCGGGCGCACTCGATCGCTCGTTCGGCGAGCCCGACGAAACCGGCACACCCAAGGGGTTCTACACCGTCACGTTCGATCGGAAGGGTTTCAATTTCATCTTCTTTGGCATCGATGTCACTGACGATCACCTGACCTTCGAACTACTCAGCGGTGACGGCGCGGGGAGCTCCAATCCGGACCGCGTGACGGTCGAACGCTTCCTCGCGACCTAGGTGTTGGGCAAGCACCCGTTCGCTGATGAATCGGTTCCTGCAGGCTTGGCRCTGCCTTCGGCAAAGGCCAGGCAGACGATGCCGGCAACGATGACGCCGGCGCCGGCGATCTGCGTGAGGGTGACCGGTTCGGAGAACACCCACCACGACAGCGCCATCGCGGTGACGACTTCCAGGTGCGACGCGGCGAACGCCGGGCCGATCGGTGCGTGCTTGAGCAGGCTCATCCAGGTGACGAAGGCGCCGATGTAGCCGGCGATCGCGCCGTAGACCCACGGGTGCGAGAACACGCGGAGCAGCCAGGCCGTGCTCATTTCCAGCGGCAGGGCATGTGCGCCGGCCGCCTTGAAGCAGAGCAGGTTGAGCGTGTCGAAGGCCAGCAGCAGCGTAAAACCAATGAGGTAGAAGCGCTTCACGAGCCGGCCCCGACGATGGCGACACCCGCCGCTACCAGCAGGATGCCGGTAACGCGCAAAGGAGTCAGGCGCTCATGGAAGAGGAATCGCCCTGCCACCATGATCGCGACGATGTTGATCGCGGCGAGCAGCACGCCTTCGGAAAGCGGCACCAGGGACAGGAAGGCGATCCAGACCATGAACACGGCCACATAGCAGCCGATGCCGATCCATATCCATGCCCGCCCAAGCATGTAGCGCCAGCGTGCCAGTCCATCGCCGGCGCGGTCGTCGACGGCGGCCGCCTTGAAGGCCAGTTGCCCACCGGTATCGAGCAGGACATAGGCGATCCACAGCGCCAGGGCCAGCCCATGCATCCGATCAGGCTGCCATGCGCGCAGGTCGTGCGTCGCGGGCGACGCGACTGAAGAAATCCGCCGTGCGCTCGATCAGCATGCGGCGCTCCCGGTCGATCGTGATCATGTGGTAGCTGTCGCCGAGCAGGAGCATTTCGATCGGTCCGCGAACACGACGCGCGACGAGGTCCGCATTGGCGACACTCGCGACATCGTCGTCCGCCGCATGCGCGACAAAACAGGGCGCGACGACATCGGGCAGGCGACGACGCACGTCGCGCGACAGTTCGACCATCTCGGCCAGGGCGTCCCAGGGATTGCCGGGGAGGCCGGCGGCTTCGCTATCGCCGGAGAACATCGCGGCGCTGACCTGCGCGCGCAGGCGCTCGTCGCGGATGCCGTAGGGGGGCTGCTCGATGAAAACGCGGTTCTTGCCGATGCCCAGGCGCTTGAACATCGGCAGCATGAACGAGAATCGGCCTGTCCAGGGAATCGACCAGCCGTCATAGCGGAAGGTAGCGCCGAACACGCCCACGCCATCGACCCAGTCGGGGCGAACGGCAGCCAGGCGCAGGGCGAGCAGGGCGCCCATCGACAGGCCGGCCACGAAGACGCGGTCGACCCGCCCGCGAAGTTCCTCCGCGGCGGCTTCGACGCTGGCGTACCAGTCTTCCCACGTCGTGGCGAGGAGGTCCTCCTCGGTGCCGCAATGGCCGGCCAGGCGCACGCCGACGACAGTGAAACCCGCGCGGTTCAAGCCCTTGCCAAGGATGCGCATTTCGGTGGGCGTGCCCGTCAGGCCGTGGATCAGCAGGACGCCGTCGCGCCCCCCTTCGAACCGGAATTCCGCGGTGCTGCTCACGCCGAAGCCTCGTAGCCTGGATTGCTCATGAAGAGCATGGTCTCAGTGCGTGGTTTCAGTTGGCTTTCCTGTCACGGCGGGGAAGCGGACCTCCACGCGCAGCCCGCCCGAGGCCGCGCGCAGGAAGGCGACCTGCGCCGCGTGGCGTTCGGCGATGCTCTCCACGATGGCCAGGCCCAGACCCGTCCCGTCCTCATCGCCGCCGGGGACGCGGAAGAACCGCTCGCCCAGCAGGGCARGGAAGGCGTCGGCAACACCGGGACCGTCGTCCTCCACGGCGAGCACGAACTCATCCACGTGGCGGCCGAGCAGCACCGTGACGGTGCAGCCGCGACCGGCGTAGTGGAACGCGTTGTCGACGAGGTTGTCGATGATCTCCTGGACCTGGAGTGCGTCGCCGCGGACCAGGCAGGCGCCGTCGCCACCTTCGTAGCCGAGGTCCACGCCCAGGGCGAGCGCCTGGTGCACGCGCATGGCCACGGCCTCCGGTACCACCGTGGACAGGTCGATGACCTCCATGCCGTCGTGATCGGGCAGGTCTGGCGCCTGGGTGCGGGTGAGAGCAAGCAACTGCGCCGAGGTCCGGGCGGCGCGGGCAGCCAGGCGATGTACGTGGCCCAGGGCTTGGCTGCGTTGGGTGTCATCGGTGGCGCCGTCGAAAGATTCCACGTGCAACTGGATACCGGCCAACGGTGTCCGCAACTGGTGCGCGGCGTCGGCGATGAATCGCTCCTGCAGGCCGAGCATATTCCGCATGCGTGCAAACAGGTCATCGATGGTTCGGGTGAGCGGAAGGATCTCGATCGGCACATCTTCTTCGCCGATGGGGCCGAGGTCGTGCTCGCGCCGGCTCAGGCGTGCGGTCAGTGGATCCAGTACGCGCAGTCCGTGGCTCACGCCGAACCACACCAGGCACAGTACGGCCGCGATCAGCAGGGCCTGCATGGGCAGGGTCAGGAAGAGGATTTCGCGCGCCCGGGTATGCCGGTCGCGCAGGCTCTCGGCCACCGTGATGGTCAGGACATCTCCCGCTTCGTGGCGGTTGCTCACGCGCATGACCGCCGCGCGCAAAGGTTTGCGCCCCAGGGCCGTGTCGTAGAGCCGCGGCGGGCCATCGGCGGGCACGCTGCCTTCGGGGCCGGGGAGTTCGGCATTGCCGATCAGCCGGCCGTGCCGGTCGCTGAAAACCGTGTAGTAGTTGCGCCCGTCTGGATCGTATTCGAGCAGGAAGCGCGCCTGCGCGGTGAGTTCTCCGCGTAGCGCATCGTTGCCGATCATCTCGGACAGGGTCAGCGCCGAGTCGGAGAGATCCGAGTCGTGCACGCGGTTGGAGTAGGCCAGGGCGACGAAATAGCCGATCACCGCGTCGAGCAGGAGTACGCCGAGGACGGGTACCAGCAGGAAGGTGAGCAGGCGACGACGCAGGCTGGGCCGGGACGGACGGTACCCCGCGTGGCGACGCTCAGGCATCCGCGGATTCTTCGAGCAGGTAACCCAGGCCGCGGATGGTGCGAACGCTGGTACCTGAGCCCCCCAGCTTGCGGCGCAAGCGATGCAGGGCGATGTCCAGGCCGTTGTCGGTCAGGTCTTCGTCCCAGTTGCAAAGGGCTTCGACCAGTTGCGCGCGACTGGTGACCTTGTCGGCGCGGATGGCGAGCGCCTCGATCAGACCGAACTCGCGTGCCGTCAGGTCCAGCGGGACATCGCCGATCCACGCACGGTGACCGGGGATATCCAGGCGCAGGCGACCGATGCGGAACTCAGGCGTGCCATGACTGGTCCGCCGACGGAGCAGGGCGCGCACCCGTGCGTCGAACTCGGCTAATGCGAAGGGCTTGACGAGGTAATCGTCGGCGCCGAGGTCGAGTACGCGTACGCGCTCCTTCAGGCCCTCGCGTGCGGTGACCACCAGCACCGGAAGGACGGCGCCGCGCTTACGCGCGCGTGCAAGCACTTCGCTGCCATCGAGCATGGGCAAGCCCAGATCGAGCACCAGCAGGTCGTAGTCGTGATCGCGCAGGGCGTTATCGGCACTGGCGCCATCGGAAACATGGTCGACGGCGTGCCCCCCTTGTTCGAGGGAGGAACGCACGGCCGCGGCGATGGCGGCGTCGTCTTCGGCTAGGAGAATGCGCATGGTCGGGAAGGATACGCTTCGGAAGGGCGCGCACGCATGTTGTCACGGCAGGATTTCGGCAGCCGTTCACGTTGCTCCAATTGCGAACGATTCGCATTGTTGTTAACATCGGCCCGCTTTCCGACCACGGCTTCAGGGGCCCTCCCACGCATGCGCGACACCGTCGACCGGCACCGCCGCGCGTTCTGGCTCAAGCACCTGCACCGGTGGCACTGGATCAGTTCGGCTATCTCGCTGGTGGTGCTCCTGCTGTTCTCGGTCACCGGGTTCACGCTCAATCATGCCGCCCGTATCGAAGCCTCACCGCATGTCGAGCGACGCGTCGCGACGCTGCCCGCCGACCTGCTCACGCAGCTCGTCGCACGACGTCCGACATCCGCGCCCCTGCCGACGCCGGTGGCGGCCTTCGTCACCGGCAACACCGGCGCGCCGGTTGAAGGACGCCCGGGAGACTGGAGCGACGACGAGGTGGCTGTGTCGCTGCCGCGCCCCGGTGGCGATGGCTGGGTGAGCATCGACCGGGAAACCGGTGAGATTCAGTACGAGACCACCGACCGCGGCTGGCTCGCCTACGTCAACGACCTGCACAAGGGCCGCAACACCGGGCCGGTGTGGAGCTGGTTCATCGACATCTTCGCGCTCGCCTGTGTCGTCTTTGCGCTCACTGGCCTGCTCCTGCTGCAGATGCATGCCGGCCAGCGCCGCATGACCTGGCCCATGGTGGCCCTCGGTCTCGTGCTCCCGGTGGTCATCGCTCTCATCTTCATTCACTGACGGATCCGCCATGCGTCGTCTGCTTCCGATACTTCTGTGCGTCGCCGTGACGGCACCTGTCGCCGCCGCCGACCTGAATCTCACCGTAGAAATCCCCCAGCTGAAGGTGGCCGAATACCACCGCCCCTACGTCGCCGTCTGGCTTGAGCGTGAGGACCACAGCGTCGCCGCCAACCTGGCGGTCTGGTACGACATGAAGAAGGCCGATGGCGAAGGCACCAAATGGCTGAAAGACATGCGTCAGTGGTGGCGCCGTAGCGGCCGCGACCAGACCATGCCGATCGACGGCGTTTCGGGTGCGACGCGCCCGGCGGGCCAGCACCAGTTGCGCTTCATCGACGGCAAGCCGCCACTGGGCGCGCTCGCGCCTGGCCACTACGAGCTGGTGGTGGAAGCCGCGCGCGAGGTGGGTGGTCGCGAGGCACAGCGCATCGCCTTCGACTGGCCCGTGAAGGTGCCCACGCACTTGTCCGCCAAGGGCACGGACGAACTCGGCCAGATCAGTCTCGACCTCAATCCGTAACCGGAGTTATCCATGAAACATGTACTCGTTCGCGCCGCGTTCTGCGCCGCCCTGGTCCTGCCGTTCGCCGCGCAGGCGCACAAGATGTGGATGGTGCCTTCGGCCACCGTGATCTCCGGCGACGACGCCTGGGTGACAGTGGACGCTGCCGTGTCCAACGACCTTTACTACCCCGACCACTTCCCGGCCCAGCTCGACCAACTGGTCATCACCGCGCCGGACGGCACGACGGTGAAACCGGAGAATGCGGCCACCGGTAAATACCGCAGCACCTTCGATCTGGCGGTGCCACAGAAGGGCACCTACCGGCTGGCGCTGGTCAACCAGGGCGTGTTCGCGAATTACGAAGTGGATGGCCAGAAGAAGCGTTGGCGCGGCAAGGCGGACGAATTGAAAGCCGCCATCCCCGCCAACGCGAAAAACGTGCAGGTCAGCGAGATGTCCTCGCGCGTCGAAACCTTCGTCACCCAGGGTACGCCCAGCGACGGTGCGCTGAAGCCGACCAACAAAGGTCTCGAACTCGTCCCCGTGACGAAGCCGAACGACCTCATGGCCGGCGAGAAGGCCACGTTCCAGCTGCTGCTCGATGGCAAGCCCGCTGCGAACCTCAAGGTTGCCGCGATCAATGGCGCCACGCGCTATCGCAATGCGCCCGATGAGATGGATACCACCACGGACAAGGATGGCAAATTCTCCTTTACCTGGCCGGCCGCGGGCATGTACTGGGTCAACGCTTCCAGCGAGGACGACAAGACCTCGGTGAAGGAAGCGAAGCAGCGCCGCCTGGGTTATACGGCGACGCTTGAAGTGCTGCCGCAGTAATCCGCATGCGTATCCGCGCGCGAGGATGGCTATTTGTCTTGTTGCTGGTCTCGGGGACGGCGTTCGGTAAGGACGTGCGCCGCTTCGAGGGCGAGACCATGGGCACGACCTGGTCGGTCAACGCCGTACTTCCCGATCGCGCGGATGACCGCGCCATCGAGCGCGGCATCCAGGCCGAAGTGGATCGTGTCGTTGCGCAGATGAGCACCTACGAAGCGGACTCGGACCTGAGCCGGTTCAATCGCGCGCCGGCCGGTACGTGGCAGACCTTGCCGCCGGAGTTCTACACCGTGTTGCGCTACGCGCTGGACCTGGCGAAGTCGTCCGGCGGTGCTTACGACCCGACGGTCGGGCCGCTGGTGAACCTCTGGGGATTCGGGCCGGACAAGCGCCCGCGCGAGGCACCCGACGCCACGGCGATCGCCGCGGCGAAGGCGCGGGTGGGTTGGGCGAAGATCCGGCTCGACGATGGCGGTCACCGAGCCTTCCAGCCCGGTGGCGTGTATGTCGATTTGTCTTCCGTGGCCAAGGGGTTCAGTGTGGACCAGGTGGCGCATTACCTGGACCGCGCCGGTGTGCATGCGTATCTCGTGGAGGTGGGTGGCGAGCTGCGCGGCCGTGGACACAAGCCCGATGGCTCAGCCTGGCACGTCGGCATCGAACGGCCGGGGGCGGCGGCGGGGGCGGTCGACAATCCCGACGAAGTCGAGCGCATCGTGTCGATGACGGACCGTGCGATCGCGACCTCCGGCGACTACCGCCATTTCTTTGAAAGTGGCGGCACATTCTTCTCGCACCATATCGATCCCCGCACCGGCTATCCGGTGACCCACCGTGTCGCGTCGGTCAGTGTCATTGCCGTGGACTGCATGCTCGCCGATCCGCTCGGCACGACGCTTACGGTGCTGGGTCCGGACGAAGGCATGGTTTATGCGAAGGAGCATGGTATCGCCGCACTGTTCATTCTCTACGGTAACGACGGCACGTTCAGCGAACGGATGTCCCCGGCCTTCGCGGCAGCACTAAAGCAGTGAAAGCCACGTTCGGTCAGATCGCCATCGGCGCGCTGTTGCTCGCGTCTGTCCTGGGGCTTGCCGGGATGCATGACTTTTCCGGCATCCATGCCGCGTCGCTGCCGCGCGCAGGGTGGGCGGGTGCGCTCGGGGTGGCCTGGGCGGCGATGACCGTCGTGCTGGCGCGCGGGAAGCGCGAAGAGGTTGCGATCGATGTCGCGTCGGCGGACGCGAAGCCAGCGACGATCCTCGTCGTGCATGCGTCGCAGACGGGATTTGCCAGCGAGCTGGCGGAGCGTACGGCCGAACTGCTTCGCAACGGTGGCCTGACCGTCGACCTGCGTGACATGGCAGCGCTGACGCCAGCGCTGCTTACCCAGGCCACGCGTGCACTGTTCGTCGTCAGCACGACGGGCGAGGGCGATGCACCCGACATGGCCACCGCATTTCGCCGTGAGGCAATGACATCGCCGCTGCCRCTTCGTGGACTGGCCTATGGCGTACTCGCGCTGGGCGATCGCGATTACGAAGACTTCTGCGCGTTCGGCCACGATCTCGAACACTGGCTCCATGCGAGCGGTGCGTTGCCGCTGTTCGACCTCGTCGAAGTGGACAACGGCGACGAGGGCGCGCTGCGACATTGGCAGCATCACGTTGCCCAGCTATCGGGCTTGTCGTCGCAACCGGACTGGTCGCGGCCGGCCTACCAGTCGTGGCGACTGCTGGAACGCAGGCTGCTCAATCCGGGCAGCGTCGGCGGCCCCTGCTTCCACCTGGCGCTGGCACCGGACGACGCCACGATGCTGAACTGGCACGCCGGCGACGTGGTCGAAATCGGTCCGCGAATGGCGAATGGCGAATCCGTGTCGTTACCGCATCGCGAATACTCGATCGCCTCCGTTCCTGCCGACGGCGCCCTGCATCTCGTCGTCCGGCAAATGCGCGCGGCGGACGGAACGCTCGGCCTGGGCTCGGGCTGGCTGACCGAGCACGCGGCGGTCGGCGACATGATCGATCTGCGAGTGCGCCGCAACGAAAACTTCCACGCCCCGACTGACGGTCGACCGGCCATCTTCATAGGCAACGGTACGGGCATCGCCGGCCTGCGCGCGTTGCTCAAGGCGCGCATCGCCCAAGGCCACACGCGCAACTGGCTGCTGTTCGGTGAGCGTCATGCCGAGGCCGACCGGCTGCACGTCGACGAGCTGGAACGCTGGCACGAGGCGGGCAGCATCGAGCGCCTCGACCTGGTCTGGTCACGCCAGTCGCGTGGATCGCGCTACGTGCAGGACCGCCTTCGGGTCATGGCCGACGACGTGCATCGCTACGTGGCCGACGGCGCAAGCATCTACGTCTGTGGCAGCCTCGCCGGCATGGCCCCGGGCGTCGACGCCGCGTTGCGCGGCATCCTCGGCGAGGACCTCGTCGAGAAGCTGGCGGCTGGCGGCAGGTACCGGCGTGACGTGTACTAACGCCGGACAGCTCGCGGCACCGAACGCTGAGGTTGCGTGTGGCCGAGCAAACAACCAGTCAACGCAGCGCTTTTGTAGATACTCTCTTGGCCGTCAAGCGTTCTTGAGGTGTTCAGGGCTGAAGAGCTTCGAGGTATCGAAGTTCTCGTTGTTCTGCAGACAGGCCCACAGG
>NZ_JBFUJE010000105.1:0-10936 GCF_056401535.1 Luteibacter sp. P4_E6
TGCCGGACGTGCCGGGGCCATATTGGCCAGCCGCTTGCAGTCCTTGTAGCCGGAAGTGCTGCCGGAGAACACGGTCTCGCCCGTGCTGCCGACACATCTATATAGGGCAGCCGCCGACGCCGGCCCCGCCAGCAGGCCCAGAAGCAGCACGCAGACGCCCGCAGCCCTTCGCAGGGCCATTCGGGAGAGCAGAAAACGGCAGGCGGGATGGCCGGCGCTTTCCCCTGGCGTCGCGTCGTGAACCATGGGCGCGAGTGTGCCCGAGCACCTATGCCCTGCCAAGGGCCAATAACGTGATCTTCCTCACGCAAGTCATTGATCCGCCGAACCCTGTGGCAAGGCGGGTGGTGGCGGCGTAAACTGTGCGGTTCGGTAACTCCCCACGAATCACGGTATCCCGGCCCATGAGCGGCAAGCTTTTCATCAAGACCCACGGCTGCCAGATGAACGAGTACGACTCGGCCAAGATGGCCGACGTCCTGCTCGCATCGCACGGTCTCGAGCTGACCCAGGACGAAGCGGAAGCTGACGTCATCCTGGTCAACACCTGTTCGATCCGCGAAAAGGCCCAGGAAAAAGTCTTCAGCCAGCTCGGCCGCTGGAAGGCGCACAAGGCGGGCGGCAAGCCGGTGCTCATCGGTGTGGGTGGCTGCGTCGCCTCGCAGGAAGGCGATGCCATCCTCAAGCGCGCACCCTATGTGGACCTCGTCTTCGGCCCGCAGACGCTGCACCGCCTGCCGGAAATGATCGAAGCCCAGCGCGCCAGCGGTAAGTCGCAGGTGGACATCAGCTTCCCGGAGATCGAGAAGTTCGACAGCCTGCCCGAGCCGCGCGCCGAAGGCCCCACCGCCTTCGTCTCGATCATGGAAGGCTGCTCGAAGTACTGCTCCTACTGCGTGGTGCCTTACACGCGTGGCGAGGAAATCAGCCGTCCGTTCGACGACGTCATCGTCGAGGTGGCCCAGCTCGCCGAGCAAGGCGTGCGCGAGGTCAACCTGCTCGGCCAGAACGTCAACGCCTACCGTGGCCCCATGCACGATGGCGACATGGCCGATCTCTCCGTGCTGATCCACGCTATTGCGCAGATCGAAGGCATCGGCCGCATCCGCTTCACCACCTCGCATCCGCTGGAGTTCTCCGACTCGCTGATCGAGGCCTACGCCAACGTGCCGCAGCTGGCCAACTACCTGCACCTGCCCGTGCAGGCGGGGTCGGACCGCATTCTCTCGGCCATGAAGCGTGGCTACACGGCGATCGAGTTCAAGCAGAAGATCCGCAAGCTGCGCTCGGTGCGCCCGGACATCTGCGTGTCGTCGGACTTCATCGTCGGCTTCCCCGGCGAGACGGATGAGGACTTCGAAAAGACCATGAAGCTGATCGAGGACATCGGCTTCGACCAGAGCTTCTCTTTCATCTTCTCGTCCCGCCCCGGCACGCCGGCGGCGAACCTTCCGGACGAGACACCGACCGTGGTGAAGCAAGCGCGCCTGTCGCGCCTGCAGGCGGCGATCAACGAGAACGCCCGCAAGATCAACGAAGCCATGGTTGGCAGCGTGCAGCGCGTGCTGGTCGAAAAGCCCAGCCGCAGGGACCCTAACGAACTGTCGGGTCGCACCGAGAACATGCGTTTCGTGAACTTTCCGGGCCACCCCCGGATGATCGGCCAATTCGTCGACGTGGTGATCACCGAGGCGATGTCCAACTCCCTCCGCGGTCGCATCCGCCTTGACGAAGAGGTCGCGCTCGCCTCGTGAATGCCATGAGCCAGCTTATCCAGCGCGACTTCTCGCTCGAACCCGAAGACAACGTCCGGCTAGCCAACCTGTGTGGACCGCTCGACGAGCACATCCGCCAGATCGAGCTGCGCCTGGGCGTGGAAATCGACCATCGCGGCGCCACCTTCCGCGTCATTGGCGACGAGCTCACCGCCCGCGCCGGCGAGAAGGTGCTGCGTGCGTTGTACGCGGCGGCCGAGCACGAAACGCTCAACGGCGCGGTCATCAACCTGCACCTGGCCGAGTCCGGTATCGACGCGCTTGCCGACCAGGCCGCCGAATCGGCGCAGGAAGTGGTGATCAAGGTGAAGCGCGGCGTGATCAAGGGCCGCGGTCCCAACCAGGCCCGTTACCTGCACGCCATCACCAGCCACGACATCAACTTCGGCGTCGGCCCGGCCGGTACCGGCAAGACCTACCTCGCCGTGGCCAGCGCCATCGAGGCGCTCGAGAACAACCGCGTGCAGCGCGTGCTACTGGTGCGTCCCGCGGTGGAAGCCGGCGAAAAACTCGGCTTCCTGCCGGGCGACCTCAGCCAGAAGATCGACCCCTACCTGCGCCCGCTGTACGACGCGCTGTATGAGATGGTCGGCTTCGAGAAGGTGGCCAAGCTGATCGAGCGCAACGTGATCGAGATCGCGCCGCTCGCCTACATGCGCGGCCGCACCCTCAACGATTCGTACGTGATCCTCGACGAAGCGCAGAACACCACGGTCGAGCAGATGAAGATGTTCCTGACCCGCATCGGCTTCGGCTCGGTCGCGGTCATCACAGGCGACGTCTCCCAGGTGGATCTGCCGCGCAACATCCGCTCCGGCCTGCGCCATGCGATCGAAGTGCTGCGTGGTGTCGACGGCATCAGCTTTACCTTCTTCACCTCGCGCGACGTGGTGCGCCATCCGCTCGTGGCCAAGATCGTCCGTGCCTACGAGGCCTTCGAACAGAAGGACGAAGCGCGTTGAGCAAGCTCGATGTCGCCGTAGGCTATGCCGCGCCGCGCAAGGGCGTGCCGGCCTCGGCCAGTTTCCGCCGATGGATCGAAGCCGCTTTGAAGGGAGCGCGTCGCCGCAAGGCCAGCGAGGTGTCGATCCGCATCGTGGATATCGAGGAAGGCCAGGCGCTGAACCTGCAGTACCGCGGCCGTGACTACGCCACCAACGTGCTCTCCTTCCCGGTGGAGCTCCCGCCGGGCGTGGATCTGCCCCTCATCGGCGACCTGGTGATCTGTGCGCCCGTCGTGGCCCGCGAGGCCGCGGAACAGGGCAAGAAGCCCGCCGACCACTGGGCCCACCTGACCATCCACGGCACGCTGCACTTGCTTGGCTACGACCACATCGACGAGGCCGAAGCCGAGGCGATGGAGGCTTTGGAGACCAGGATTCTGGCCGGCYTGGGCATCGCAGATCCGTATATCGAAGCCTCCCCCGCTCGGTAGGAGCCGATTCATCGGCGATAGGGTGCTCGCGGAAACCTGGCCCGCTGGCGCGGGATCGCCGATGAATCGGCTCCTACCAAGCCGCCTTCCCCTGAACCGTCACAAGATTTCCGTTAGACTCCTCATTCCGCCCATTCGGGCCGAATATCAAAGAGTAATGAACGAGGACCCTGGCAGTACCAACGGCCCAACTCACCGATCCTGGTGGGACCGTCTGGGCCACATGTTTTCCGGCGAGCCCCGCAACCGCGACGAACTGATCGCAGAACTGCGTACCGCCCAGGCCAATGGCCTGCTATCCAACGACACCCTGACCATGGTCGAGGGTGCGATCAAAGTCACCGAACTCAGCGTCGACGATGTCATGGTCCCCCGGGCCCAGATCGTCAGCCTGCCCGTCGATGCGCCGCTGCCGGACATCCTGGCCGCCGTCGTCGAATCCGGTCACTCCCGCTTCCCCGTGCACGGCGAAGACAAGGACGAAGTCCTTGGCATCCTGCTGGCCAAAGACCTGCTGAAGTACTTCGGCCAGAGCGAGTGTGGCGATGTACGCGCCCTGCTCCGTCCCGCGGTGCTCATCCCCGAATCCATGCGGCTCAACGTGCTGCTGGCGGAATTCCGCCTCACGCGTAACCACATGGCCCTGGTGGTGGACGAGTACGGCGGCGTTGCCGGCCTCATCACCATCGAGGACGTGCTCGAGCAGATCGTCGGCGAGATCGACGACGAGCACGATGACGAAGAAGATCCGATCCTCGCCACCCAGCTCGACGACGGCGTGTTCGCGGTAAGCGCGCTCACCCCCATCGCCGACTTCAACGAGGTGGCTGGTGCGCACTTCTCCGACGAAGAGTTCGACACCATCGGCGGCATGATCACCTCCGAGTTCGGCCACCTGCCGAGCGTGGGGGAGGAAATCACCATGGGCGACTTCGTTTTCCGCGTCACCGAAGCCGACGATCGCCGCGTGCTGCACTTTCACGTTACCCGTGTCAGCGGTAACGGCAACGGAAATAACGGGGCCTGATGCGTTACGTCCTTTGGCTGTTGGCAGCCCTGTGTTTCGTTCCGGCCGCCCACGCGGGCATCGTGGACGCCCCGGCTGCCAACCTCGAAATCTCGTTGATGACCTACGGGCCCGGCGATATCTACTGGGAACGCTTCGGCCACGATGCGCTGGAAGTGCGTGACACCGTGAGCGGCGAAGCCATCGCCTTCAACTACGGCGTGTTCGACTTCGACCAGAAGGGATTCATCCTCAACTTCGCGCGCGGCATCATGGCGTACCGCATGGATGCGGAGACCACGCAGTCCGACGTCGAGTTCTATGCGGGCGAAGGTCGCTACGTGCGTCGCCAGCGCCTCGCGCTGGACGACGAGCAGAAAGACAGCCTGCGCCGCTTCATGCTGTGGAACGTGCAGCCGGCCAACGCCGGTTACAACTACGACTACTACGCCGACAACTGCACCACGCGCGTACGCGATGCGCTGGACGGCGCACTCGGTGGCGCACTCCACCGCCAGCTGCGCGAGCAGCCGGGTGGCATGACGTTCCGCGAACAGACGGCACGCCTGATGAGCAACCRAGCCTGGCTGATGCTCGGCATGGACCTCGGCCTCGGCCCCTATGCCGACCAGCCGATGAACGCGTGGAAGGAAGCCTTCCTGCCGATGGTGCTCGAAGAAGAACTGCGCCACGTGCACGTCGGCGAGGGTGCCGACGCGCGACCGCTGGTCGCCCAGGAAGACACGCTCGCGCAGAACAAACTGGATCCCCCGCCGGAGCAGGCGCCCGACCTGCGCTGGCCACTGCTGATCGCCGGCCTGCTATGGGCCATTCCGCTGGCCCTGCCCGCCTTTACCCGGCATCGCGTGGCCCGCGGCATCTTCGTTGCCGCGGGCACGCTTTTCACCGTGTTTGCCGGCGTGGCAGGCCTGTTCATGCTCGGCCTGTGGACGCTGACCCTGCATCGTTCCGCCTGGGGCAATTTCAACCTGCTGGCCTTCCAGCCGTTTGCGTTGCTGTTGCTCCCGGGCATCTGGCGCCTGCGCGTGGCCGGTCGACAGATCGGCCGCCTCGCACCGCGTGTCACCGCGCTGTCCGCCGCGGCCTGCGTCATCGCCCTGCTGCTGCACCTGTGGCCCGAGTTTCCGCAGCAGAACATGCCGTGGTTACTGCTCGCCCTGCCGTGCTGGGCCGCGTTGTTCGCCACGTTCTGCCGTCGCCACGACTGAGCTTGCCGGTGCCTCGCTATTTGCGAGGCACCAGTTTCTTCAACGCGGTCCACAACCGCGTGCGCAGCTTCTCGTTCGCCGGCACCGCTGCCGACTTGACCAGTTCGGCGATGACCGCGTCCCCGCTTTCGAAGACATAGCCCACGTCGCGCAGGTAGCCTGCGCCCCAGGTTTTCAGCTGGTCGATATAAGCCACGCCGGCGTCGAACTTCGCCTGCGTGATCAGCTCGCCTTCGAGACCGAACATACGAAGCAGGTGGGCCTTGTCGCCGCAGAGACCGCTGTTGAGGGTGAGCACCGGGATCACCGGCACGCGCATGGCGACATTCCGGTACCAGAGGTTGAACTCGTACGGCCGCCGATGCAGGGCGTCAGGACGGTTGCGGTCCGCCCAGTGCGCCTTCGCCTCATGGAAGAATTGACGCATGTAGTAAAAGTCGTGCGCCCGCCGGACGAACGAGGCCAGCGCATCGATGGCCGAGAACACGATGCGACCGATGGCACTCGAAGCGCCCGCCGTCACGCCCTCCGCCACCAGTTGAGCTCCGCCCTTCAGGGACGCATAAACATTGCCGGCCAGCGTGAGGTCCATGGCGCGCTTGATGCCGTCGATGGTGGTGGTCGGCGTGCCGGGAAGGACGTTCACCTGCTTGCCACGCGCGTGGACGAGATAACGCTGGCACCCCRTTTCCAGGGCATCGATCACACCGGACGCCGTAGTCAGGCCGCTGAGCACGAAGGGCTGTGCCTGCGCAGCCGCGGCTTCGGCGATGGTCCGGGTCACCTCTTTCATCAGCGCCGGGCGTGACGCCCAGATACCCGCGGCGGCGGCCGCGAGCGGCACCGCGGCACCCGTGCCACCGGCGAGCTGCTCTTGGGTAGCCCCGGCGATGAGGGTAGCCATGCGTTCCAGCTCAGTAGCAAGCTCATCGCGCAACGCGCCCTCTTCCGGCGTCACGTTGGCAGTCTCGGAGCGCGATGACAGACGCGCGGCGTCGATGTCGCGGACGGCTTCATTGGCGCGGATGGCACGGTCGAGTGTCTCGGCCAGTCTGGCGGGGTCGTTCTTTCCAGGCGGCACGACGGGTTTCACCGGCGTGCTGCCGAGCAGGTCGAGGACACCATCGGTGCTGAAGGTGAAACGGTCTTCGTCGCAGGCGACGTTGGCGAAGAGATAAACGATGCCGAGGCGGGCATGGACCATTTCCTCGGTCATGAAGGCCGGGATGCCATTGGCCTCATCGGTGTCATGCGGTGGTTTCTGGGGGGTCAAAGTCACGATACGCTCCTTGTGATCATGGGTTTTCCTGGGTACGGAGCTGCCAGGGAGAATCGCAAGATGTGGCGATCCGGCCGCTTCGACTCCGCCCCACTACCCTAGGGACCCGGCTCGGCAAGCGAAATCCGGCCGCGACTGAATACCCATCCGGCCCCGCCCGATCTGCCTTTGCGATTTTTCTGAATCCGCGATTGCCCCGTCACACAGGGGGCGGCATCATGCCCGCCATGGCCTCCGTCTCGATTCTCCCCGAACCCGTCGCTCCGCCCGTTTCCAATGGCGGCATGGTCGTCAATTGCGTCGCCTACCGTAACGATGGCCGTCGCATTGGGGACATCACCATCGACGCGATCAGCGAGGTGCTCAAGGAGCCCGACACCTTCGTCTGGGTTGGTCTCCACGAGCCCGACGAAGCGCTGCTGCTGAAGCTGCAGGACGAATTCAACCTGCACGACCTCGCCATCGAGGACGCCCAGCTCGCGCACCAGCGCACCAAGATCGAAACCTACGGCGATTCCCTCTTCATCGTCGCGCAGACCGCCCAGCTCGTCGGCGGCAACATCGCCTTCGGTGAAACGCAGATCTTTGTCGGCCAGCGCTACTTCGTCACCGTGCGCCACGGCGCGTCGCTCTCGTATGCGCCGGCACGCCGTAACTGCGAGCAATCGCCCGAACTACTCGGCATGGGACCGAGCTACGCGCTTTACGCCGTGCTCGACTTCATCGTCGACAACTTCCTGCCGATCGTCCGCGACTTTCGGGAAGAGCTACACGAGCTCGAGAACGACATCTTCGCCGAGACGTACAACCGGCAGACCATCAAGCGGCTGTACGACATGCAGCGCGAGCTGATGACGCTGCGCTTGGCGGTCGTGCCGTTGCAGGACATCGTGGCGCAGCTGACGCGCCTGCATCCGCATCTGATTCACGATGAACTGCGGGCGTATTTTCGCGATATTTACGATCACGTGTTTCGTGTGAACGAGTCGATTTCCGCGATGCGCGAGATGCTTGGCGCGGCGATCAGTGTGAACCTTGCTCTCGTTACCTTTGGACAGAACGAGGTGATGAAGAAGCTTGCCGGTTGGGCAGCTATGTTGGCGGCGCCTACCTTGATCACGAGCTGGTACGGCATGAACTTCGCGCACATGCCCGAGCTGCAGCAACCCTGGGCCTACCCCGCCATCACCTGCCTGGTAGCCTGCGTCGTCGGCATCATCTTCATCGCCCTAAAACGCAACAAGTGGTTCTAGCCAAAGCGCGCTCTTGTAGGATCCGATTCATCGGCGAACGGCACTAGCGACCACCCCCCACCTTACCCTTCAAAACCTCAGTCGCCTCCCCAAGCGAATCCACAGAGATCGAAATCCTTCTCCTGGCCGTCTTGATGATCAGGTGGGGCCCACCCTTGCCCCCACGAATCAGCGTGAAGGAAACGATGTCCTTGTAGTCGAGCCTCGCCGTCCTGAAAGCACCGTAGGTCAAATGGTCGTCGAAATACTTGAGGGCGAACCGGTCTGTCCACACGCAGCCGGCAAATCCAAGACCTGCCGCGCCTCCGGCGAACAGCAAGCTTGATGCCGTTACCGGGAAGCACCTATCACCCGACATCACCGCCGTAAGGCCTACGAGGGCGGCGGACGTGAATACCCACATGAAAGTCCGGCTGCTCGTGGAAAAACGGAACTCGGAATGTTCCTTACGACGGGGCTCTCTCAGCCGCGCGGAGATGAGACAGAAAGCTGCCGACACGAGAGCAGTCAAGATCGAAAGAAGGATGGTTCTTAGCATTGCGAGGCTCGATGACTTGCGGCTAATAAGATGGGCTCCAGTCCCGCTCGACATATTATCCCGCACTGATCACGATCGCTTGTTCTGAGATGCGGCACCGCTAAAATATGCCACCTGCGCCCGTCTCCAGATGCACAGGGGGCTACTAGCAAAAAGGAAGCTACGTATGAGCTCACTGGACGCCGAGCACTACCTGCTCGACGTAAAACTCCGCCGGGACCGGGTGCCCTCGTTCGACGTGTATCCTTTCTGCCTGCCCGCCGTAAAAAACCTCGGCACGCTGAAGCTCCACCCCAAGGTGACCTTCATCGTCGGCGAAAACGGCAGCGGGAAGTCGAMGCTCCTCGAAGCTATCGCCACGTCCTGGGGATTCAATCCTGAAGGCGGCACGAAGAACTTCAACTTCGGGACGCGGCGGTCGCACTCGGAATTGCATGAATCCTTGACGCTGGTCAAAGGCATCAAGCGCGCCAAGGATGGATTCTTCCTTCGAGCCGAGAGCTTCTTTAATGTCGCGACCGAAATCGATGCGCTAGGTGTCACCGATTCCTACGGCGGCCGGTCACTTCACGAGCAGTCGCATGGCGAGTCGTTCTTCGCGCTGATGACGAACCGGTTTGGTGGGAACGGGCTTTACATCCTGGACGAACCCGAGGCTGCGCTCTCGCCTTCGCGGCAGTTGGCGATGCTGGTGCGTATGCATGAGCTGATCGCCAAGAACTCGCAGTTTATTATTGCGACGCACTCGCCGATCTTGATGGCTTATCCGGATGCGGACATTTATCAGATTGATGAGTCGGGGCTGGTGAGGACGGCTTATGAGGAGACGGAGCACTTCCTAGTGACGAAGGCGTTTTTGGGGAATCCGGGGCGGCAGTTGGCGCTACTCCTGGAGTGAACTGAACAGCGCGCAGAAATCGACACGACCAAATAACTTAGCCCAAGACCTGGCAAAACGGGTACCCACGACCATCCGTCCCGTCGAAGATGTATTGCCCTAACGCGCAATCGCTGCTTCTGAGACCCGCTACCGCCAGGATTTCGCAATCTGCCCTGTGTAAGAGCCGATTCATCGGCGAAGGGTGCTAGCAACAAGGAAGCTATCGCGTGAGCTCATTGACCGCAGAACACTACCTCCTCGACATAAAGCTCCGCCGAGACCGCGTCCCATGCTTTGAGACCTACCCCTTCTCGCTCCCCGCCGTGAAGGAACTCGGCACGCTTAAGTTCCACCCGAAAGTCACCTTCATCGTCGGCGAGAACGGCAGCGGGAAGTCGACGTTGCTGGAAGCGATCGCCACCGCCTGGGGATTCAACCCCGAAGGGGGGACGAAGAACTTTAACTTCGGGACGCGCCAGTCACATTCAGAGCTGCATGGGTTTTTGACTCTGGGGAAGAGTGTGAAGCGGGCGAAGGACGGCTTTTTCCTTCGCGCTGAGAGCTTCTTTAATGTGGCTACGGAGATTGAAAAGCTGGATGCCGAGCCGGCCAACGCACCGCCCATCATCAACTCCTATGGGTACAAGTCACTTCACGAACAGTCGCACGGGGAGTCTTTCTTCGCACTAATGATGAACCGATTTGGGGGGCAGGGGCTCTATATCCTTGACGAGCCAGAGGCGGCGCTCTCGCCTTCACGGCAACTGACGATGCTCGCGCGAATCCATCAGCTCGTGGGTATGAAGTCGCAGTTCATCATTGCAACGCATTCGCCGATCTTGATGGCCTATCCGGATGCAGATCTGTATCAGATCGACGAGACGGGCCTGGTCCGGACAGCTTATGAGGACACGGAGCACTTCTTAGTAACGAAGGCATTCTTGGGAAATCCCAAGCGACAGCTGGCGTTGTTGCTTGAATGAGCCCTTCGCGAACGTGCACCAGCTACTTAAGACCATCAGGCCTTAGATGCGGGTGAGCGTGGTACAGAGGCATAAGGATTTCGCTGTTTGCATAACCCATTACATAGGCCGCACCACGACGATATTTCGTGAACTCCTCATCGCTACACTCCTGCTGAATGAGCTGTACGGACTCCGCCATTCGTCGGCAAATATCCAACATAAGTTCGCTTATATGTTTCGCTACAGTCTCGTCATTGATCATCGTTGTAAATCCTTTCGTCGAAATGATGGGGCGAAGCTAACGCCCCGCCTTACTGTGTTTCCTCGCACGACCCGACATGCCAAGCAAACATCTACACACCTAGGACATATGCCGAAGAAATGCTGCAAGCATCTAGCGAGACGCACTTTTACTCGGTTTCCAAGAGCGTCTCGCCGACCAAATATATAGTCACTATGATAAGACCCCACCAAATGGCCTTACCTGTCGTTTCCGGATCCGGCGGAGGGAACGCAGGAGATTCGTCAGGCTGAGGCAGCGGGGTGCCGCCAGGGCCGCAGCCATGAGCTTCAATG